>CANPBV010000025.1 GCA_947572405.1 uncultured Mycoplasmatota bacterium
AAATAAAGAAAATATAGTTAAAAAATATCTTAACTATATTATACGAGGAGGAAAAATATGGGCGCAAAATATAATCCAAGAGCAGCAGAAAAAGAAAGAAAGATAGAATTAGTAGAAGAATTTTATAAAGAATATGGAAGACTACCTAAAAGTCATGAAAAATATAGAGGGGTAGCAATAGGAGACTTTTTAAATAGTATAAAACAGGGTAATACAAGAATTACAGAAGAGCAAATGGAAAGATTAATGGTATTAGGTTTTGAGGGACAAATTAATGATGTGGGGGTAACAAAAGGTATTCGAAAGATAGAAGAATTTTATAATAGGCATGGAAGAATGCCAGAGGCAGATGAAACATTGGGAAGAAACAAGGTAGGAGAGATGTTATTATCTATCCGTAGTGGAAGGGTAAGAATTACAGAACAACAATTTTTGCGTTTACAAAAAATAGGCGTTAATTTAACAAGAGAACAAGTGACCTTCTTTGAAAGGCCACGCATCTATGTAAAAAAATAAATTATCATACAAGTGAAAGAATTATTTTGTGTTTTTTTTGACTTTTGAGTTGCTTTATTTTATACTAAATAAGAAGGATTTGAAAGTATGAAAAAAGAAAAAATAGATTTATGGTATTATGAAAAAGAATTATATGAACAAGGGTATGAGTATATTGGAGGAACCGATGAAGCAGGAAGGGGACCTTTAATAGGACCTGTTGTTGCGGCCTGTTGTGTCCTTCCGAAAGATTTTTGCTTAGAAGGACTAACTGATTCTAAAAAATTGAGTGAAAAGAAAAGAGAACAATTTTTTCCATATATCAAAGAACACGCTCTTGCTTATGGGATAGGAATTGTATCTCCAGAACGAATTGATGAAATCAATATTTATCAAGCAAGTAGAGAAGCTATGCTATTAGCGATTAAGGAAGTAAGAGAAAAAATAAATTTAGAGTATGTCCTTAGTGATGCAATGCCATTAAGTTTAGATATTCCATCACTTCCAATTATCAAAGGAGATGCGAAAAGTATTAGTATTGCTGCCTCCTCTGTAATAGCAAAGGTAACTAGGGATCATATATTAGAAGAACTTGATTTAAAATATCCAGAATATGGATTTAAAAATCATAAAGGATATCCAACAAAAGCCCATTTGGAAGCAATTGAAAAATATGGGTTGATAGAAGGATATCGTAAAACATATGGACCTATTAAAAAAATATTGGAGGAACAAAAATGAAAATTTTACTTTTTAGTCATCGCTCTGATGTGGATGGAATCACCCCAGTTATCTTATCCAAATTAGCATTCCAACAAGTTGATTATATTCTAGAGGAGCCTTCCACAATCAATGAAAAGTTGAAAGCTATTTATGAAGAAGGAACACTAGATAATTATGATTTTATTTATATAACAGATTTGTGTATCAATCATGAATTAGCAGGTCAAATTGAGCAAGATGAAAAACTAAAAAGAAAAATTTTAATTTTTGATCATCATCATACCAATAATGAAATGAATCAATATTCATTTATTACTGTTATAGAGGAACAATTGGGACATAAAGAATGTGGAAGCAGTTTGTATTTGAAATATTTATTAGAAGTCCATCCAAATGAAATGTTAAAAAAGTCAGTTGTGGGTGAAATGGTAGAATTAGTGAGGCTTATTGATACATGGGAATGGAAAAAAGAAAACGTGATAGAAGCAACATGGATTGCTAACTTATTAGGTATTTATGGAGTTTCTTATTATATTGATTTTTATCATCAATTTTGTCTAAAGGAAACACATTTCTATTTTGATGAAAAACAAAAATATTTGTTAGAAATAGAAGGAATTAGAATTGGAAACTATATTGAAAAAAAAGAGCAAGAAATTATTCCAATTACTTTAGATAATTATCATGTTGGAATTATTTTTGCAGAACTTTATCGTAGTGAATTAGGAAATGAGATGGCTGAAAAATACCAAGATCAATATGATTTTATTGCTGTTATTAATGTGTCTAGAAGTGTCAGCTATAGAAGCGTAAAAGAAATTGATGTATCTGCCTTCGCAAAACTTTATGGAGGAGCAGGACACAAACAAGCAGCAGGAAGCAGTTTGCCAGAAAACTTATTAAATAATATTATCAAACTTATTTTTATAGATGGAAAAAAAATGTAGAGTAAAAATTTACATTTTTTTACTTGTAGACTTTATGACAAAATTCTTTTTTTTTTAAAATTATGATATACTGTTTCTATAATAGGAGTGAGTTTTATGATAAAAGAATATTATCAATTTATAAAAGAATATCTACGACTATCGAATCCAAGAAAAGATTATTTATCGATTACCTTTTTTACTGCTTTTCTTTATAAAGGTTGTGCTTTGCTAATTCCTTTTTTCGCTTCTTGGATTATAAAATACGCTACAGAAGGAGATTTTAATTGGACCTATTTGAGTTTAATCTTTTTAGGAATCTCTTATTTATTTTATCGTTTATTTTTATATTCTAATTATCGAATTTACGGAAAAAATATGCAGTATTGTTATACTAATTTACATACAAAAATATTAAATAAATTAATGACAGTTGATGAGAATTTTACCAAGAAAATTTCAAAAGGAAAACTATTAAACTCTATCAATAGTGATGTTTTAGATATTGGAGATATGTTAGATACTTTATCAGAATTACTCATGACATTAATCCAAGTACTAGCAGTGTTTGTTATTATTTCTAGCTTTAATATTTTTCTTGCCATCATATTTGTGATATATGCTTATATTTATATTGCCAGTAGAAATTATTATGATAGAAAAGTGGATGAATACTATCAAAAGCAAAAGAAGAATAATGATCAATATAGTAGTTTATTTTCACAAATCCTAAATGGATTACAAGAAATTAAAACCTTTCATATGCTTCCAAAATTACATCAGAAATTAAATAAAATAAAAAAAGAATATTCTAAAAATTATATGACCAAAAGGAAATATTATGTAAGAAGAGAAAATGATGTTCGTTTTATTACACATACCTTTAGTATCTTATTATATATTATACTGGTTTTACTTATGGTACAAAATATCATTGGTATTGATGTATTAGTATTGGTTATTGGCTATTTTGAGTCTATGATTACTTATTTGGATAAGGTGATTGAAAGTTCTTCTACCATAAGAGAGGTCAACGTAGCTGTCAGAAGAGTAGATGATATTTTACATTATCGTTCAAAAGAAATATTATCCTTTGGTGATTGTGAAAAAGAAACAATCAAGGGAATCTTAGAATTCGAACATGTCTCATTTTCTTATGGAAATAAAGAAGTTATAAAAGACATGAATCTCAAAATTATTCCAAAACAGGTTACAGCAATTGTTGGAGAGAGTGGAACTGGAAAAACTTCAATATTTAATTTAATTTTGAGACTTTATCAAATGGATCACGGAACAATCTTTTTAGATGGAAAAGACATTTATGAATATAGTAAATCTAGTTACTTCTCTATGATATCCGTAGTGAATCAAAAACCATTTATTTTTAATATGAGTATCCGAAAAAATTTAGATTTTGTGGATAAAGATATTACACATCAAATAGAAGTTTGCAAAAGGGTAGGGATCCATGACTTTATTTCTACTTTGACAGATGGATATAATACAATTTTAAGAGAAGATGCTACAAACATTAGTGGAGGACAAAAACAATTGATTTCACTAGCGCGCACTTTGCTTACAAAATCAAAAGTGCTTTTGTTTGATGAAATTACATCTTCTTTAGATCCTGAAACAGCAGATCATATTACCCATTTATTAAAAGATTTAAAGAAAGACCATACCATTATTATGATTACTCATAAACCAGACTTGATGAAACGTGCAGATCGGATTGTTGTGATTCAAGATGGCATTATTGTAGGAGATGGAACACACAAAGACCTAATCAAAAATAATGCTTATTATGCTTGGTTACAAACAAGAAAATCAGCAAGTAAAATGGGGGTGTTTGACCATGATTAAAAACTATATTCAGATTAGTAAAAACTTTTTTGGCTTAAAAGCAAATAACAAAAAACTATTAACCTTATTGGTCATTTCTTATATACTGGACTCCTTAATTGCTTTAACATTACCCTTTTTTACGGCACAAATTGTAGAATATGCAACAAGAAGAAACTTTGACCAAACATTTTTTTATATTGGTGCTTTGGCTATTTCTTACATTTTATATAATTTATTCTATCATTGGAGTTATATGACCTATGCTCATAATGCCAATTATACCTATAATAAAATGCAAGAAATGGTGACAGAAAAGATAGTAAATTATGATGAAGGATTCTCCAAAAAAATGTCAAAAGCCTATCTTATCAATACCACTTCCAATGATATATGGAATGCTTGTGGAATGCATGATAATATCTTTGATATATTAGCAAATGTGATATATTTAGTTTTCTCAAGTATTATTTTATGTACTGTTAATATTTATATTGGATTTGCTACCCTTTTATTAACCTTTATTTATTTGTATTGGAATAATTGTTTGACTAAGAAAAGAGATTATCATTTAGCTGGCCAAAGAAGGTGGCAAGACAAGATAGTAGAACTATGTGGTGAAGTGATTGATGGCAACAAAGAGATTAAGACATTCAATATGAAAGAAGAATTAAATAACCATTTAAATGTTATGAAAAGAGGGTGGAGTAAAGAGTATTTTTTAAAAAGAAAATACTATGATAAAAAAAGTGCATTGCTTCCAGGAATCCTACAAATAGGAAAATTAATTTTATATGTAGTATTAATTTTTATGTTAGCACATCAAAAAATTACCATTGGAGTACTCGTTTTGATTATTGGTTATTATGATGAAATTTATGATAGTGATATGAACATTAATGCTTTATATAATAGTTTATGTTCCAATTCTGTTCGAATTGATCGGTTAAGTAAAATTTTAAACTATCACTCTAAAAATATGATTGAAGACGGATTATTAGAAAATGATGAAATTTTTGGAATTGTTGATTTTGAACATGTCGATTTTATTTATGATAAAACACCAATTTTAAAGGACATCAATCTTCATTTCGAACCAAAGACTTTATATGCCATTGTAGGACATAGTGGTTGCGGAAAATCTACTATTTTCAGATTGTTATTGCGCCTTTATAAACCTACTAAAGGAGGCATTTATATTGATGGAACAGATATATTTTCTTATAGCAAAGAAGTTTATGCTTCTAATGTCGGTGTTGCTACTCAAAAACCATTTATTTTCAACATGACAATCAAAGAAAACTTAGATTTAGTAGATTCCAATTCAGCGCATCAAATAGAAGCTTGTAAAAGAGTCGGGATTCACGATTTTATTATGTCTTTACCAAAAGGGTATCAGACCATATTAAAAGAGGATGCAACAAATATTAGTGGAGGGCAAAAACAATTAATTGCACTAGCACGTACCTTACTTTCTAATGCAGAAATTTTATTGTTTGATGAGGTAACTTCTTCTTTGGATCCCAATACGACCAAACAGGTAATTCAAGTTTTGAAAGACTTAAAAAAAGACCACACCATTATTATGATTACTCATAAACCAAGCTTGATGAAAATAGCAGATTCCATTATCGTAATTGATCAAGGAAAGATTGTAGGAACTGGAAAACATAAAAAGTTGTTAGAGAAAAATAAATATTATCAGAGATTGCAAAGGTAGGTGGAAAATTTGAAAAAAGTAATAATAGGAATTGTAGCCAAGCATAAAAAAGAAGATGTCATAAGAACAGAATCACTTATTTGTGATGAAATAAAACAAGCTATTTTTGATAATGGTGGAATTGCAGTTGGAATATTATCTCCAAATGAGGAAATTCTATATAGTGGAGACAATTGGAACAGCTTAGAAAATAAAATCAGAAAAGAAGAAATTAAAGCACAATTAAACTTTTGTGATGGGATCATCTTACAAGGCGGAACAACGAATGAGGCATATGAAAATTGGATAGCGCATTATTGCTATCAAAATGATATTCCAGTTTTAGGTATCTGCGCTGGTCAAAATTGTTTGGTACGAGGGCTAGGTGGAACAACTTTTAAAATTCCAAATCCTGAGAAACATATGAAAATGACACAAAAATATGTGCATACTGTGAAAATAGAGAAAGGATCTAATATTTATGCAATTTTGAAGAGAAAAGAAATTATGGTGAATTCTAGACATAAGAGAACTATAGATGCTTGTCCTAATTTAGAAAAAGTTGGATTTTGTGATGATGGGTATGCAGATGTTGTAGAAGCAAAAGGAAAAAAGTTTTATATTGGAGTTCGATTTCATCCAGAGAGTTTATACAAAGAGGATGAGATTATGAATCAAATTTTTAAGAGCTTTATAGAAAGGTGCAGTTCATATGAAAATTAAAAATGTTATTGTTGGACCATTAGAGACCAACTGTTATTTATTAATAGAGAATCAAAATTGTTTGATCATTGATCCAGGGGAAGAAGCTACTTTAATCGAAAAAGCAATTGGAGATAATAAAGTGGTTGGAATTGTCATTACCCATTATCACTTTGATCATATAGGTGCATTAGAAGAACTAAAAAATAAATATCAAGTAGAAGTTTATGATTTTCATAATTTAAAAGAAGGAATGAATCAAATTGAAAATTTCGTATTTGAAGTTCTTTTTACACCAGGACATAAGGACGATTCTATTAGTTTATTATTTGAAAAAGATATGTTTGTAGGAGATTTTGTTTTTAAAGATTCTATTGGTAGAACAGATTTAGAAGGTGGGAATTTTGAGCAAATGAAGGAAAGTATCAAAAAGCTAAAATCTTATTCAGATGATACAACTCTTTATCCAGGACATGGAGAAGCAACCACATTGGAAGAAGAAAAAAGGCAAAATATATTTTTTAAAGAGGGATAAAAATAATAACTTTAAAAAAGTGAAAACGATAAACATCCATTTTACAAATGACCAATAATTTGGAATGAATTTTTATGCAGACTGAAAGCGTATTATGATATAATGATAAAGATATGGAGATGAATTTATGGGATATATTATGACATTCTTAGAAACTTATATGATATCAATTATCATAATTAGTACTATTTTTTTAGTAATCATGTTATTGTCTTGTTTTAAAATATTTGAAAAAGCTAAGATTGATGGCTATAAAATATTAATTCCATTTTATAATTTGTATTTATTTGTTAAAATAGCAGATCTTCCTATTTTTATAGTACCGTTATTACTTGTACCATTTGTTAATATATTGGTATTTTGGTTTATTTCCTATCGTATTGGAGAACGTTTTCAAAAAAGTACCATTTTTAATATTGGACTTTGCATTTTGCCATTTCTATTTTATCCTATTTTAGCGTTTTCAAATAGTTTATATAAACCAGTAGAGGAGTTAGGACATATTAGAGTTCAAGAACAGAATTCTACTTTATATAATCAATTTCCAGATGTAGAAGAAGTAGTGAATGAAGAACACCAAGCTGAATCAGTTTTCCCAGAAGAGACTTTATCAGAAATATTACCTGATGAAATATCTTTTGTGCAAGCCCCAGCTGGTACTGTTGAAGAGGTGGAACAGGATAATTTGATCTTAGATATAGATCAAGAAAGCGCTTGGGAAGATGGAAAACAATTATCAGAAATAGAGCGCACCAAAAAAGTTGTAACAATTGATCCAATCAAAGATGATCCATTATTGAATCCAGATGCAATGCCTGTAAAAGTAGCTAGTCTAGATCAATATAAAGTTTGCAAACATTGTCGTGCGAGACTAGATATGAATGCTAAAATATGCTTTTTATGTGGGCATAGAATCGAAGAGGAGGAAGAATAGCCTCTTTTTTTGATGTTTTTTAGTACAAAAACACTAAAAATGTTGACATTTGTAAATTCCTTATTCTATAATGTAATTAAGATAAAGTCAGGGGGGAAAAGTACATCTGTCTTTATCAAAGTTAGGATGGAGGGAGAAGTATGAAAGAAAAGAAAAAAATGATGATTGCAGTTGTGTTAATTGTATTGCTAGGAATTTTAATTTTCGCAATTGTAAAAAATAGCAATGGAAGTTCCATTAAGGTTACTTTTGATAGTCGGGGTGGAACCGAAGTAGAAGCATTAAAGATTAAAATGGGAGAAAAGGTTAAGGAGCCAGAGCAGCCAGAAAAAGAAGGTTATGAATTTATCGGTTGGTACTACGATGGCAAAAAATTTGATTTTTCAGAAGAAATTGATAAAAACATCGAATTAGAAGCTAAGTGGTTAAAAGTAGGGACCATTAAAAATACTGTAACTTTTGATAGTGCTGGTGGAAGTTCTGTAAAAGAACAAAAAGTAACAAAAGGTGAAAAAGTGAAAAAGCCTACGAATCCAACTCGCAGTGGCTATACTTTTGTAGAATGGACACTAGATGGAGAAAGCTATGACTTTAATAGTGAGGTAGAAAAAAATATTAAATTAGTAGCTGTTTGGAAACCAAACGCAGTGGTAAAAGTACCAGTAAGAAATACAAATACTACGACTACCGTTAATAAGCCAGTAGTTGTGAAGCCGGTTGTAGTAAAAAAAATATACAAAGTAACCTTCATAGATGGTAATTCTATCGTTTCTACAGTGGAAGTAGAAGAAGGAAAAAGTGTATCAGAGCCAAATATGTTACCAAAGGAAAATTTTGAATTTAAAGGTTGGAGTTATGCAGGAAACGTATATGATTTTACCTCTCCTGTCAATAGCAATATGACTATTGAAGCAATATGGGCACCTATATTAAAGGACACTGAAAAAGTGGATTCTTCAAAATTGACTGATTTAGATGCAATCCATAATCAAAACTCTATTGATATTGTAAAAGAGAATAACTTAATTACAATCACAAAGAAGGCTCCATTACATAGTTATCTAAATGATACAGAAACAGAAGAATGGATATTATTAATCCTAGATTTTGGAATTGATCCAACAACATTAGCTAGTGATGATTATGAAATCAAAGATACTGATATCAATGATGCTGGAAGTATGGGAGCAACAACAGATACCGCTTTTGTTGTAAGAGTGAAAGCAGAAACAAAAGACTATACATTTAAAAAATCTGATACAAATGAAGTAGTAGGAACTATTTCTGTAGTGATGGATTATGCAAAAGTGGAATTAACTTCTGTGAATAAATTAGCTTCTGTAGAAAACACAGATTTGGATTATAATAACCAATCTATTACTGTAAATCAAAATGGAAATGTAATTACAGTAAATGAAACTCGTTTCTTGAAAGGTCCAGGAAATACAACAGTAGGGGAATATGGAATTGTATTAAATTTAGGTATTAAACCAAATTATATTGCAGCAAGTGCTGGAACAATGGATATTACTGATACTACCAAAAACAAATACCAATTAAAGGAAAATGAATTTGTATTGTGGTTAGAAAATGACGAATTAGAAAAAGTGATAACATTTACAAATGGAATTGATACTACAAATACATTAGATATTACAGTGAAATTTGTAAAAGCAACAGGTGTTTCATATCCAGCTAACGGTAAACAAATTGTTGTTTTATCACAATATGATGATGTCGTAAAATATTATGAAGACCGTGATGCATTTGAAATCGAAGAAGCAACAGAATCCTTTAAGTTTACTGTAGATGGAGTAGAAGTGATAGCAGAAAAAATCGACAATGAATGGAGATTTAATTAAATCAAAGTGAAAAAAACTTTGATTTTTTTCTTTTTCACAATTTCCCATAATTCTTTCAAAGTTTATCCACAATTTTTGTGTATACTGGTTACAGTGGAGGTGATAAGAAAGAAAAAATATAACAAAAAACGTAAATACAAAAATATAACAAATACACTCCTAAAATAAAACGAAAGGAGGAGATAGAAAAAAGAATATATTAGTGTTATACTATTAAACGAGGTGTAAAACATGTATCGGATTTGTTTAGTAGAAGATGAAGTCAATTTAAATAATGTGATCAAATCTTATCTAGAAAGAGAATCTTATGAAGTTGTAAGTTTTTATAATGGAGAAGAAGCTTCTCTCTATGTAGGAAAGGAAACTGTTCATTTATGGATTTTGGATATTATGCTAGGGGATAATATTAGTGGTTATGATTTGATAAAAAAAATAAGAGAAAATAATTCAGATGTTCCAGTAATATTTACATCTGCAAGGGACCAAGATTTAGATAAAATCATTGGTTTAGAGCTTGGAAGTGATGATTATATTACAAAACCATATTCTCCCAAAGAACTAGTTTTGCGAGTAAACAATTTTATCAAACGTGTTTATTCAAAGACAAATGAAAGAATTTCCTATGAAGGGTATGAAGTTGATTTCAATAAACGATTGGTATTTAAAGGGGAAAAAGAAATCGTTTTAACGACTTTGGAATTTGATTTGCTAATTATGCTTTTAGAAAATAAAAATAAATCCTTTAGTAGAGAGGATATTTTAAAAAAAGTATGGGGAGAAGATTACTTTGGTAGTGACCGAGTAGTAGATGATTTGGTTAGAAGACTACGAAAGAAAATGCCTAATATACACATCAATACTTTGTATGGATTTGGGTACCGTTTAATATGAGACCGATGAAATATAGTCTCTTTAGACAATTATTATCAATGGGAATCTTAATTGTAGGAATTATATTCTTTAGTCTAGGAATATTACTTCCGAAAGTATTACTTCCTGTTTATGAAAGAAACATTTATACTTATTTAAAGCAACCATTAGAGTTAATTAGACCAGACCTAGAAGAAGACATTATTAATACAGATGTTGCTTATCTTTATATCACCGCTGAGAACAAAGTAGTAACATCTGAAAATTTGGAAAATGTTATAAAAGCAACTCCTAAACAAATCTTAAAACATATAACAGAAAATTATGGAAAGTTTAACTACCTTGGAAAAACTTATTATTACAATACCTCTAGTAATAATTATGTAACCAAGGTAGCACTTACGAATAACAATTATATTAATGAAATCCGTGAGGATATTCTTTATACAATATTTCCTATTTTACTAATTACTTTATTATTGATTACTGCTTTGATCATTTTTTGGAGTAGAAGATTAATTTTAAAAATAGAACATTTAAAAGAAAAAGTCGATAATTTAGATAATGATAATTATGTAGATCATTATGAGTATAATACAGAGGATGAGTTGCAAGCATTATCAAAAGCAATTGATACAATGCGGGTAACTTTAAAAGAACAAGACGAATATAAAAATCAGATGTATCAAAATATTTCTCATGATTTTAAAACTCCTCTCACTGTAATAAAATCATATATTGAAGCCATTGAAGATGGCGTAGAAGATAGAGAAAAAGGAAGTCAGGTAATAAAAGAACAAGTTGAAAAGTTAGAAACTAAAGTACACTCCTTACTATATTTAAATAAATTAAATTATATGAAAGACTTGAAATATTATCATGACCAAACCATTGATATTTCTAATATTTTAAAAAAGTCTATTGAAAAATTTAAAGTGCAAAGACCAGATGTTAGTTTTGAAATCTATATTGGTGATAAAACGACCATATTTAGAGGAACAGAAGATATGTGGGAAGCAATTATTGACAACATGCTAAATAACTTTATTCGATATGCGGAAAAACAAGTGAAAGTCACGATTAAGAATCATCGGATTACATTTTATAATGATGGTCCAAACATTGATCCTAATATACTGAATGATATTTTTACTCCTTACAAGAAAGGTATAAAAGGGCAATTTGGACTAGGTTTATCTATTATAAAAAAAACACTTGCTTTGTTCCAATATGAAATTGTTGTCAAAAATGAAAAGAAAGGTGTTAGTTTTATGATTAAATAAAGACATTCGGGTATTACGATATCTGATGTCTTTTTTTGTTTGATTTTGAAAAATTATTCTCGCCAAAATTAGAGAAAAGCTGTTTTCTTTTTTTAGGTTTTATGATAAAATGATTTATATAATGCAAAAGTAACAAGAATAAGGAGGATGACAGAATGGCATTCAGTTTAAAAAATTGGTTTAAAGAAGATGAACCAGATATTTTTGGAAATTCAGAGAATAGTGATCAATATTATGAAGTGACAACAGAAGCCGCTTTAGCAGAAAATAATGGTGGAGCAAAAATGATTTTGTTAGAGCCTAGAGCCTATTCAGAATCCCAACAAATCGCTGATCATTTAAAATCAAGAAATACAGTAGTTGTAAATCTAAAAAGAGTAACTTCTGACCAAGCAAAAAGAATTGTAGATTTCTTAAGTGGAACAATTTATGCAATAGGAGGAGATATTCAAAAAATTGGGGGAGGAATTTTTTTGTGTACTCCAAATAATATTAACATTCAAGGAAAGATTACAGATGACACAGAGGGAAAAGATATTCATGACAATCATGATATTAATTTAGAGTGGTAAAAAAATATTGAAAACAGAAAAAATGTGTGCTACAATATCACGTAGTGCCAAGGGGTGAAGTTATGGAAAAATTTAATCGAACACTTCGTGGCTATGATCCAATAGAAGTAAATGCTTTTTTGGATCAAGTAATAAACCAAGTAGAAAAAATGGTTGCAGAATTAAAATTAAAAGATCAGAAAATTGCAACTTTACAAGGTTTGGAACAAGAGAATGCTTCTTTAAAAGCGAGATTAGGACAATATGAAAATATGGAAGGTACTTTAAATCGAGCAATCATGATGGCACAAAAGACATCAGATCAAATGAAAGTAGCTGCCCATAGAGAAAGTGATGTTATTCTAGAGGATGCCAAAAGAAACGCTAGTCGTATTATTAATGAAGCCTTATTAAGAGCAGAAAAGACGGAACAAGAAGCCAGTCAATTAAGACGAAATATAACCGTTTTCAAAAGAAGATTGCGTGATGTAGTAGAAACTCAATTAGAAATGGTAAATGATATAGATAAAATAGAATTTTAAAAACAATTGATAGAGACGATATATAAGAAATAGTCAAGAAAGTTCGTGGTTGATGAAAACGAAACTAGGAATTATGTATGAATCACTCTAGATGTTTTCTATGAAGATAGAAACGGTAACGCGTTATAGTTTCGAGTATAAATTAAGGTGGTACCACGGGTAGAAGGCTCGTCCTTAGATTAGGATGAGTTTTTTTGATAGAAAGAAGGAAATATATGTTATTACAAATATTGATATTGATTTTGGGATTTTTGTTATTAATTAAAGGTGCTGATGTTTTTGTAGATGGTGCTTCCTCTACTGCCAGAAACTTAAATATTTCAAGACTCGTAATAGGACTTACCATAGTTGCCTTTGGAACGAGTGCCCCAGAATTAGCGGTTTCTTTTAAAGCTTTGATGTCTAATAGTGGAGATATGGTTTTGGGAAATGTGATTGGAAGTAATATTATCAACATATTATTAATATTAGGGGTATCTAGCTTATTTTGCACGCTCAGAGTAAAAAGTAATACCATTCGAAAAGAATTGCCAATTACAATTATGTTATCACTATTATTAGTTACCTTATTTGTAGACAATTTATTTGATCAAAGTCAAGTAAATATGATTAGTCATTCTGATGGGTATGTGATTTTATTGTTTTTTATGGTCTTTATTTATTATTTATTTTCAATTATTAGAAAGAAAACAGAAGTAGATGATCCAAATACATTAGAAGATAATCCCAAATATCCAATGTATAAATCTATCATTTTTACTCTTTTAGGGCTGATTGGAGTAATTGCAGGAAGTCATTTTGTAGTAGACAGTGCATCAAGCATTGCAGAATTTTTAGGTGTTAGTGAAAGAATGATAGCGTTAACCGTAATTGCATTTGGAACATCACTTCCAGAACTTGTAACATCCATTGTGGCAGCCAAAAAGGGAGAACAAGACTTATTAATCGGAAACATTATTGGAAGTAATATTTTTAATATTGGAATTGTTTTAGGATTACCAGTTGCTATATTTGGTGGAATTTCAGGAGTTGGTTTCTCTTATGTCGATTTAATTTTATTCTTGGTTTCTGCACTTATGCTTTTTGTAGCAGCAAGTAATGATAGAATAATTAGTAAAAAAGAAGGGATTATTATGATATTTACTTTTATTACTTATTATGCATATGTAATATTTGGTTAGGAGGGTTTTTATGGAAAAATTTAAAGAATTAAAAAAAGGAAAAAATAGAGAATTAGAAAATGAAACTTCTCAATATTGGGAAGAAAAAGATATTTTAAGTAAGAGTATTCAAAACCGAAAAGATGACTTTGTATTTTATGACGGGCCAGCAACAGCGAATGGAATGCCTGGAATTCACCATATGATGGCAAAATTATTAAAAGATACCGTTTGTAAATATAAAACAATGAAAGGATATCGTGTCCTTAGAAAAGTAGGATGGGATACTCATGGTTTGCCAGTAGAGGTTCAGGTAGAAAAAGAACTTGGATTTGAAGGAAAAAACGATATCGAAAAATATGGAATTCAGAGATTTAACGAAAAATGTAGAGAAAGTGTGTGGAAAAACGAAAAAGCGTTTCGTGATTTTACAACAGAAATGGGACAATTTATTGATTTAAAAAGTCCATATATTACTTATGAAAACAATTATATTGAAACAGAGTGGTGGATTTTAAAGAAATTATTTGATGAAGGATACATTTATGATGGATTAAAGATTTTGCCATATTGTCCAAGATGTGGAACAGGACTTGCCAGTCATGAAGTAGCACAAGGATATAAAGAAGTAAGTGTGAATACAGTAACCGTTCCTTTAAAATTAAAAACACTAGAAAATACTTATTTATTGGTTTGGACAACAACTCCATGGACGTTAATTGCCAATGTAGCTGCCTGTGTAAATCCAAATGAAGAATATGTAAAATGTTTATCAAAAGGATATCATTTTATTGTAGCAAAAAAATTAGCTGATAAAGTATTAGGAGATAACTATGAAGTGGTTGAAACTTATAAGGGTATTGATTTGGAACATTTAGAATATGAACAATTATTACCATTTATTGAAGTAAACAAAAAAGCATTTTTTGTAACATGTGCTGATTATGTAACAATGGAAGATGGAACTGGTATTGTCCATATTGCCCCAGCATTTGGTGCTGATGATTATGAAGTAGGTTTAAAATATGATTTGCCTATGATAAATCCAGTTGATGAAAATGGTTGTTACACAGAGGGACCATGGAAAGGAAGACTTGTTGTTGATTCGGAATTAGAAGTAGAAATCATCAAATATTTGGCTGGTGAAGATAAGTTATTCAAAAAGCAAAAAATGGTGCATAATTATCCACATTGTTGGAGATGTAAAACGCCTTTAGTTTATTACTCTAAACCAAGTTTATATATTAAAACGACGGCAATCAAAGATAAGATTGTAGAACAGAATAATAGAGTAAATTGGTATCCAAGTTATGTCGGAGAAAAACGTTTTGGAAACTGGTTAGAAAACATGAATGATTGGGCCATTTCTAGAAATCGTTATTGGGGAACTCCGATTCCATTATGGAAATGTTCTTGTGGACATCAAGAAATGATTGGTTCAAGGAAAGAACTAGCAGAAAAAGCAATAGAACCAATTGATGAGACAATTGAATTACATAGACCTTATGTAGATGACATTCATATTACATGTAAAGAATGTGGAAAAAAAATGACAAGAATCAAAGATGTTATTGATTGTTGGTTTGATTCTGGTTCTATGCCATTTGCACAATATCATTATCCATTTGAAAATAAAGAGTTGTTTGAAAGTCAATTTCCAGCCGATTTTATTTCAGAAGGGATTGATCAAACACGTGGATGGTTTTATTCTTTGCTTGTAATTTCAACATTTGTAACAGGAAAAACACCATACAAAAATGTTTTAGTAAATGATTTATTGTTAGATAAATTTGGTCATAAAATGCATAAAAGTAGAGGAAATGCAATTAATCCATTTGAGTTAATGGAGAAATTTGGAGCAGACCCAATTCGTTTTTATATGTTATATGCTTCTCCAGTATGGACGCCTTTGAAATTTGATGAGGATGGGGTAAAAGAAGTACAATCTAAATTTTTTAATACTTTAAAGAATACTTATACATTCTTTCAAATGTATGCCAATACAGATGAAGTAGATCCAAGAAGTTATCATGTGGATTATAAAGATTTAGAAGAAATTGATAAATGGTTGTTATCAAAATATCATAAACTTATAAAATTTATAACAGAATCTATGGATGAATATGATCTCAATAAAGCAGTGCGTGCTATTAACAACTTTGTAAATGAAGATTTATCAAATTGGTATATTAGAAGAAATCGTAGAAGATTTTGGGAAAGTGAACTTACAGTCAGTAAAAAATCGGTTTATGGTACAACTTATGAAGTATTGCTTGGCATTTGTAAATTAGCTGCACCATTTATACCATTTGTAACAGAAGAAATCTATAGAGCTCTAACAGATAAAGAATCTATTCATTTAGAAGACTATCCAGTTTGTGATGAAGCTATGATAGATGAGAAAATTGAAAAGCGAATGGATTTGGTACGTGACTTAATTTCTCTAGGACGTTATGTCAGAGAAGAGGCGAAAATTAAAGTACGTCAACCAATTAGTGAGGCTTTGATAGATGGAAAGAACAAAGATTTGATTAGCGATTTAACACTTTTAATTAAAGAAGAATTAAATGTGAAAGAAGTAATTTTTACAAATGAATTAAGTCACTATATGAATTATATTGTAAAACCAAACTTTAAAGTTGTAGGAAAAATATTAGGACCAAAAGTAGGAGAGTTTGGAAATGTTTTATCTTCCTTATCTGTTGAAGAAATAAATAAACTCCAGAACAATGAAACAATTACTGTAACTCTTTCAGGAGAAACATTTGAAGTAACGAGTGAAATGATAGATATTCGAACTCTATCAAAAGAAGGGTTCAATGTAGGAATGTTAAATAATAATTTTATCATTTTAAATACTGAATTGAATGAATCTTTAATTGAAGAAGGCATTGCTAGAGAACTTGTTTCTAAAATTCAACAGCTTAGAAAATCAAACGATTTTGAGATAACAGACCGTATTGAAGTTTCTTATAAAGCTGATGTGGAAGTAGAAAAAGCGATTGCAAATAACTTAGAATATATGAAAGAGGAAACTTTAGCGCTTACTATTACAAGTAAAGAAAATTTAAAAGATAAATTTGATATTAATGGACATGAAGTGTATTTAGAAGTAATCAAAAAATAGTTAGACATAAGTCTAACTACTTGCAAGAGTGGTGAAATTGGTAGACACGCAGGCTTGAGGGGCTTGTAGAAATATTCTGTGAGGGTTCAAGTCCCTTCTCTTGCACCAGTAAGCAATCTGTCCAGACTTTTATAGTTTAGGACTTAAATATATAAGT
>CANPBV010000026.1 GCA_947572405.1 uncultured Mycoplasmatota bacterium
AAGAAAGCCTTTTGGCTTTCTAATGAAAACTTTTGTTTTCATTTTTCTTGTATATATTTATGTATTTGCATAAAATAGAGTAGATGTGGTACTGAGTGTAAAGAGTTATGGGGATTTTTTCAATGGAAAAACTTACAACCTTAAATTTGTAAGTTTATTTATTATTTACAATTATTTTTTCTAGTGTTTCTTGTAATACTTTCTCTCTATTAAAAGAAGTATCTACAAACCAAATTCCTAATTTTTTACACTCACTTTGGTATTTTTTACTTTTTTCTATCCAATGTTTAGAATGTTTTAGTAAGTGTTCATCACGTCTGTCAAACGTCCAATCCTTTTTTGTTTGATATTTTTTGATATCATTAAAATATTCTTCTGGTGTTTGATTAGGAGTTCCTAGAAAAAGTAAAATCGTATTATTGTTATTAAATAAGTCATTTGCTTTATTAGGAGTTATATCACAACTCTCAACAATATAATTGAATTCTCCTTGATTTCTTTTCATGCTTTTATAAAATAGACAGGATAAAAAATTAGGAAAGTCATGAATCATTCCAGATCCACCACTATTATTAATATTGTTATTAGGTAGAGTTTCTTGAAATGCCCATTGAATATCGTCTCCAATAATAATATGATAATTTTGATATTTTTTAATATTTGTTATTTCTTAAATATGAATTGCTTTCCTTCCATGGCAATTTCAGTGTTTGGAAATATTTCTTGAGCTTCTTTTAAATATGAACTTTTATTTTCTTCAGGCCAGAAATGTGTAAGGAGTAATTGTTTTACATGTGCAAGTTTGGCAATTTCGCCAGCTTTAGAAGCTGTCATATGTGTTTTAGTACTAGAATTATGGGCTTCTAAAAATGAACTTTCACAAATAAGTAAATCTGAATCTTTCGCAAAATTTATAATTCCATTCATGTTACTGGTTCCAATATCTGAAGTATATACCAACTTAAAATTTTGACTTTGTACTTTTATCATATAGGATTCTATTGAATGGGAATGATTGTCTTCAAAAGTTATTAAGAAATCTCCAATTTGATAGCTTTGTTTTTCTTGTATAGAATGATAATCTGCGAAACTCTCTTTATTTGAGAGGATGGTGGCTCTATTGAATCTAAAATCATTTTCTGGCAAATAAATTTGAATTTTTTTACTTAAATTTCCTAAATTGTGATGGCAGAAAGAAGCATATTGTAGTGAGCCAATATCTCCAATGTGGTCACTATGAAAATGTGTAAGAAAAACATGCAAGTTGTTTAAATCGTTAGGAAAGTGAAGAAGTCTAGTAATTCCATTTCCACAATCTAGTAATATTTTATATGTTTGATATTCTATTAAAAATCCAGGACAATTCATATTTTCTTTTGAATATGGAGAAATACTTCCTAATGTTGTAATTGCAATTTTCATTGAAATCACACTCCTTTTTATAATTTTATTATATATATTTTTTCATTTTTGAAAAATACTTTTTTATTATGGATGATATAACTGGGAATTATAAAAGGCTTATGAGAAATAGCTTATGAAAAATCATAAGTTTAATTCATTTTTTCTAATATAGAAATAGGGCAATAATCATTCTTAAAAGCAATACCGATATGATTGAGAGGTTTGAAAATCATATTTCCATTATCATCATAACCTGAAAAATAATCATGTTTTGTGACCGCTTCATAAAAACTTTTATTTAATTTTCGATGATTAGAATGACTTTGTTCATATCCATAATCAATGTCTAAAAAATATTTTTGAATTGTTTCATCATGAATATCAATTCGATAAATGTCTTTCACGTTTAAGACTGCTTCCATGTTAGGTCCTAACTCTTTATAAGGAGGGAACCGAAAAAAATAAATATATTTTGTTCCATAAGGGCCTCGAAATAAAGTGAGTGCATCTAGAACTTCTTCTCTTGTTAAACTATTTTTATTACGTCCTAAATATTTTTTATTCCAACCATTTACAATTCGTTCTTTATATTTAGATACAGATTGATCAAATAAATCATACAATTTATGGTCGAACATATATTGTAAGCTAAGTAAGCCGATATCTAAATTAGCGCTTTTATTTACTAAATGATAAAAGTAAAGTGGTTCATTTAATTTTATAATTGTTCCTTTTTCAGCAAATTCATAATATTCTTCACAAGAAATATGATAAGGCGGTTTTTTATATTCATAAACGATTGTGGGAGCTTCATTATTTACTACGAATTTCTTTTTTACGTCTAATAGAAGTTCTTTTAATGAATTATATTTATGGATGCCTTTGTATGGTCCCCAAGAATGTTCAAACCAATAAACCATATTATTTTTTCATAGGTTAAAAAAGTATGAGATGGAAGTCCATCATTTTCATATGTGCAAATGAAAAAAGTTCTTACAGTCCAATTTTCTTTTTCAAACAAGAAACGTTCCAATTCTACTTGATCCCAACAAACTCCACATTTCTTTTCTAGTAGCTCACTAGGAGATAATAAATAATAAAAATCGTAAAATTCGTCATCCCATTTTTTAGGATTTATATTGATAATGTTTTCATTATTTTCATCTAAAAAACCGTATTCAATGGAATTCATAATATCCATAATTTTATTTTCTAACATAAATTTCTCCTTTATATATATCCATTATAAAATAAAATAGATAGAAAGTAAAACTGATTATTTTTTCTTTTGAAAGAGTAATAAAAGAAAAAGAGTTCCTAAAAATAAACTTATTAAAATACTTAGAAGTCCTAAAAAAATATTTGTTTTTATGACGTTTATTCCAATAACCAAAAACAAGAAAGCAATTCCTATATAAAATAGACTTAAAATTACGATCATAAAAATGCGAATAATGAATGGAATATGTTTGTTATTTTTAGCTTCTATTAATATTTCTAATATAAACTCTCCAATTACTTCTAATAATAACTCCATATAACCACCTGAACCTATTATATCATACTACGATAAAATAAGAAAATATGTTTGTTATCTATGTGTCAATCTCGTGAAAAAAAAGTAAAAAGATTGAGAAATTGGATATAATAAGCTATAATGAGAGAGTGTGAAAAGAAAGGATATGATGATATGCAACAAAGGATGATGAAGAGTAATAAAGGTTGGACAATTGTATTCGATGTTTTGTTTTTAACTTTAATTATATCATCTCTTTATATGTTATATTCAATTTCATTACTAAATGGTATAGAGAATAAATTACGATTGGTTGGTGCAATTGTAATTGTTGTTATAGCAGTTTTATTAATCCTTTTATCAATACGTTCTATTTTAAAGCATAAAAAGAAGCAAAGGATCTTTTTAGCTATATTTACATTATTATATTCAGGAATGTTAATTTTTCTTGCTTCCAATATTCATACAGTAATTGAAAAACTAGGTCGTGTTAGTACAACGACAACAACGTATTCGGCAAGTTTAGTAACTTTAAATAATAATAAAGCTGAAAATATTGATGATATTGGGTCAGCATCTATTGGAATGCTAAAAGATGAAAACAGCATTGATGGGCATCAACTTCCAAAGGAAATTATGAAAAAAAATAAATCAATTTCTAATAATAAAGTGGTTTATTATGATGATTACGTATCTATGTTAAATGCTTTATATGAAAAAGAAATTGAATATATCTTTTTGCCAAGTGGGTATGTGTTATTGTTTCAATCGTTAGAAGGATATGAACATATTGCAAATGAGACAAAAGTTTTGGGCTCTATTGATAAAGATGTAAAAAATACAATTGCAACAGGTGGAAATAAAATAGATAAGCCGTTTACGGTATTACTTATGGGAGTCGATTCTGAAAAAGAGGATATTAAAGGTGCTTCTTTTAATGGCGATTCATTGATGTTAATTACTTTTAATCCAACAACACTAAATACGACAATCGTAAGTATACCAAGGGACACTTATGTGCCGATTTCTTGTTTGAGTGGAAGAAAAAATAAAATTACTCATGCCGCATGGGGTGGAGAAACTTGTATGATCAGTACCATCGAAAACTTTACAGGAATTAAAATTGATTATTATGCCAAAATTAATTTTAAAGGTGTTGTTAAATTGGTTGATGCTTTAGGCGGAATTGATGTTGACGTTCCAATTGAGTTCTGTGAACAAGATAGTAACCGTGACTTTGGCAATCTAATTTGTCTTAAAAAAGGACAACAAACTTTAAATGGAGAACAAGCATTAGCGCTTTCTCGTCATCGTAAAACAATTAATGATTTCGTTCGTGGGCAAAATCAGCAACTTGTTGTAAAAGGACTGATGAATAAAGCAAAATCTATTAGAAGTATTGATACTATCTACTCTTTATTAGATACTTTAAGCAATAATATGGAAACCAATATGACAACAAATGAGATTTTATCATTTTACAATGTTGCAAAAGAGATACTAGAAAAAAGTAAAGAAACGAGTAATGTTGATGAATTACTTGGTATGCAAAGACTTTATATTAGTGGTTTTGATGCCATGATTTATGATTATGATTCCAAATTAAATGCGGGAACAAAACTTCGACTTTATAATTTTGTACCATATGATGGTAGTATTAAAGATGTTGTGAAGGCCATGAAAGTGAATCTAGGATTAGAAAGTCCGAAAGTGGTAAAAACATTTGAATTTGATGTTGATGAACCATATGTAGAAACCGTAATTGGGAAAGGAACTTATAAAGGAACAAAACTATACTTACTGCCAAATTTTGTAGGGTACAATCAGTCTAAAGCAATCGCTTATGGAAAAGAGTATGGGATAAAAATTAATGTGAATACTGTTAGTTCTGCTCAAAATGAAGGACAGGTAATTAGTCAAAGTCTTCATGACGGAATGGATTTGAATGCAATTAATAAGAATGTAGGACTAACAATTACCGTTTCTGATGGAAAAGGTGGAATGGATTCTAAAGATGAAAAAGATGTAGAACTTCCGAATTTTGTTGGAAAATTATATAACGGAACAACACTTTCTAATTTCCTTGAAAAAAATAAAACGATTAGAATTGTATTGGTAAAGGTGTCTGTAGGAGACAAAGGATATGATAGTTCTAAAAAAGGGCAAATTATTTCACAAGATAAAAAGGCGGGAACACTTTTAGAAAGCTTAAAAGGTGAGACAATTACACTAAAATATATAGACCCATTGGAAGACAAAGAGGAAGAAGAAAAGCCAGCTGAAAAGGACCCTGATGAAAACAAAGATCCTGATGAAAGCAAAGATCCTGATGAAAGCAAAGATCCTGATGAAAGCAAAGATCCAGAGGAAAAGCCTGATGAAAAAGACGAGGAACTTCCTGGAGAGCTTGTTCCATAGGAGACCAAATGGGTTTCCTTTTTTTTGGGGAACATGGTATAATAAAAGCGGTGAAGGATATGCAGGAATTATCTAGATTAGAACTTCTAATTGGGAGTGAAAAATTGAAATGTTTAAAAGAGAAAACTGTCTTAATATTAGGTCTTGGTGGGGTTGGTGGCTATGCAGTAGAAGCGCTCGCCCGTAGCGGGATCGGCCACTTTATTTTAGTCGATTACGATACCATTGACATAACGAATTTGAATCGGCAATTGATTGCTACCAAATCAAATATTGGAAAATCAAAAGTAAAAGTGTGGGGAGAAAAGATTGCAGATATCTCTAATGCAAAGGTCACAATCGTAGAAAAGCAAATAACGGAAGAAAACATCGACCTTATTTTTAAAGAACATATTGATTATGCAATTGATGCCTGTGATACAATAAACGTCAAATTTCAATTTTTAAAATGTTGCTTACAGAAAAAAATTCCATTTGTAACCTGCCTTGGAACAGGAAAAAGGATCGATGCCAGTAAAGTAGAAATAACGGAGCTTATGAAAACGGAAAATGATCCAATTGCTAAAATCTTAAGAAAAAAAGTAAGAGAAGAAAAAATAAGGCAAAAAATTCCTGTTATTTATAGTAGAGAGATTCCTAAGAAGATAGAAGGAAAAACAATTGGCTCTAGTGTATTCGTACCTAGTTGTGCTGGAATTATGGTTGCTAGTTGGGCTTTTCAAATATTATTAGAAGGTGAATAAATGAAAAAAGAAGAAAAAAAGCTTTACAGTATAATTAAAAAGCTGCAAGGAAATGTTTTGATCATTGGAGTAGAAGACGAGCAGTTATTAGTTGCCATTAGTGAAAACCCAAATATTTCAAAATGTAATCTGTTAAATGCTATTACCAATAATTTCAAAGAAAGAAAGAAAATGAGGGGAAGAAAGAAAAATTTTCAAATCAGAAAATTAAGAAAAAAGTTTCATAAAAAGAAAGTGGATGATATTCTTTGCAATATAGAAGATATTTATCCATATTTAAAAACGTTTGTGAAGGATAGTGTTTATATTAATAGAGGCAAATTATATTTCTATGGAGAAAAAGGAAAATATGATTTGGAAAAAACATTAAGAAAATATAAAAAATATCAGGCTAAAGTAGAGCAGAAGTTTGAAGGAAATTACTTTTTTATTACCATTTCAAATGAGCATAGTAAAACGAATAAATTAAAGGATATTTGGTTTTCTATCAGTGAATTTATGATGTGGTTATATGAGATAATAGGAGATATGCTTATTAATTAAATAAAACCTCCTTTTTTATTTGTAAATCTTCAAAATAATGGTATAATAAAGATGGTGAAAGCATGATAAAACAAATTGCGAATGTAAATGTAAATTATATTGACTATGGTGAGGGAACAGAGGCTCTTGTCTTTTTGCATGGTTGGGGACAAAATATAGCAATGATGAAACCAATTGCTGATCCTTTTTGTAAAGAATATCGTATTGTTATTCTGGACTTGCCAGGGTTTGGGGAAAGCATTGAACTAAATTCTGTATGGAGTTTATATGATTATGTAGAAATGCTTCATACATTGTTAACAGAACTTAAAATTGAAAACCCAATTCTTCTGGGACACTCATTTGGAGGAAAAATAAGTCTTTTATACGGAACAAAATATCCCGTTAAAAAAATTGTAACATTTGGAAGCCCATATAAAAGAGGGGTTCAAAAAATTAGCATGAAAACGAAAGTATTAAAAGGATTAAAAAAAGTTCCAGTGATAAATAAATTAGAAGGTTTTGCCAAAAAACATATTGGTTCAACGGACTATAAAAGTGCTAGCCCAATAATGAGAGAGATTCTGGTAAATCACGTCAATTTGGATATATCAAATCAGTTAAATAAAATAAAAGCGCCTACATTATTAATTTGGGGAACTTTAGATCAAGAAGTGCCACTAGAACAGGCTTATGAGCTTGAAAAATTAATTCCAGATGCTGGAGTGGTAGAATTTCCTAATTGTACGCATTATGCATATTTGGAAAATTTAGCAGGTACAATCAATGTATTACGCAATTTCTTATAGGAGGTTTTATATGTTTTTGAAATTTTTATTTACAACAATTCCTTTTTTAATTCTTATTGCCTTAAAATCAAAAAAAGCGCTACACATGCTTCAGCAAAATTGGTACAATGATGGAAACCGTTATATTGATTGGA
Source organism: uncultured Mycoplasmatota bacterium (assembly GCA_947572405.1). Classification (GTDB taxonomy): domain Bacteria; phylum Bacillota_I; class Bacilli_A; order RF39; family UBA660; genus MGBC102946. The sequence goes on from CANPBV010000026.1 coordinate 7,547, forward strand.
TCTTTAAAAATCCAAAAAAAGTTTTTTTCGGACTTGACATATGTTATATTTTGTTTTTCTTTGGGAAACTAATTGATACAGAAATTTTATTGGTTCTATTTTTTTCATTTTCTTTAATAGTTGTTGTGACTACATGTCAACATATCAAAGAAGAGCAAGTAAAAAAACCATTAGTAGTAACAAAAAGAGTAAGACGGCTCATTTATACAACAGTTCTTTTATATGGAATTATTTACTTATTAATTGGGATTTTCTTTAAACGAACAAACTTGTATCTTTATTTTGCATTATTAGGTATTTTTGGATACTTCCATTATTTTGTAATATGGTTAGCCAATATTATGAATAAACCAATTGAAAAGTATGTCTTTTATTATTATAAAAGAAGGGCCATTACAAAATTAAAAAGTATGAGTGATATGGTGGTAATTGGAATCACTGGAAGCTATGGAAAGACAAGTAGCAAAAATATTTTATCAGACATTTTAAATGTCAAATATAATGCCTTTCCAACTCCTAAAAACTTTAATACTACCTATGGAATGATTAACACAATTAATAACTATTTAGATAAATTTAGTGATTATTTTATTGCTGAAATGGGAGCTTTTAAAAGAGGGGAAATCAAAGAAATTTGTGATTTGGTCCATCCAAAACATGGAATTCTGACGAAAGTTGGCACAGCTCATTTAGAAAGTTTTGGAAGTAGAGAAAATATTCAACAGGGAAAATTTGAATTGATTGAATCTCTACCTGAAGATGGAATTGGAATATTAAATGCGGATGATAATTATCAGAAATCTTATGTTCTAAAAAATAATTGTAAAATTGTTTGGATTGGAATAGAAAATGAAGCTGATGTACAGGCGACTAATATTGAACTTTCTTATAAAGGTACAAGTTTTGATGTTGTTTTTAAAGGAGAAAAAAAGAAACATCATTTTGAAACAAAATTATTAGGAAAAGCGAACGTTTACAATATTTTAGCTGGAATAGCACTTGGAAGAGAGTTAGGATTATCTACTGAACAATTAATGTTAGGCGTAAAAAGAGTAAATGTGGTCGAACATCGTTTAGAACTTAAAAAATATGGGAATATTAATATTATAGATGATGCTTATAATTCTAATCCAGATGGTTCTAAGATGGCAGTAGAGGTTCTTGGAATGATGCCAGGTAAAAAAATAATTGTAACCCCTGGAATGATAGAATTAGGACCTGATGGGGATCAATATAACCAAACCTTTGGAGAGCAAATCGCAGAAGTTGTAGATGAAGCAATACTAGTTGGAGAAAAACAAACAAAAGCTATCTATGATGGATTAGTAAGAAAAAAGTTTCCAAAAGAACACATTCATATTTTAAATGATGTGAAATTGGCATTTCCTTTAATGCAGAAATTATCAGAAAAAGAAACTTATGTATTATTAGAAAATGATTTGCCAGACATATTTAATGAAAAGTAGAAAGAAGTTGAGCTTATGAAAATTAGGGTAGGAGTATTATTTGGAGGAGCAACTGTAGAACATGAAGTCAGTATTATTTCAGCTGTGCAAGCTATGGGTTATATGAATTCAGATAAATATGAAATTATTCCGATTTATATTGGAAAAGATCGTATTTGGTATACTGGGAAAATGCTTATGGATATTGAAGTCTATAAAGATTTGGATATGATAAAAAGATATGCCAAACAAGTGATGTTGTGTAAACGAGATGGAGCCTATGTGTTAGAAACTACTAAGGGATTGCTTCGAAAAGCAGTATCGGAATTAGATATTGCCTTTCCAATCGTACATGGAAATAATGCGGAGGATGGAACCTTACAGGGACTTTTAGATTCCATTGGAATTCCATATGTTGGTAGTAGTGTTTTAGGATCCGCACTTGGACAAGATAAGGTTGTTATGAAACAAATTATGAAAGATTCTGGCCTACCACTTGTAGATTATACATGGTTTTTTGATAATGAATATTTAGAAGATACAGATAATGTTTTAAAAAATATAAAAAAACTTGGTTATCCAGTCATTGTAAAACCTGCAACATTAGGAAGTAGTATCGGAATTACTTATGTAAAAGATCATGATCATATTATTGATGCAATTAATGAAGCAATACGCTATGATAATAAGATTGTGGTAGAAAAAGCAGTGGAGGATTTAATAGAAGTAAATTGTAGTGTTCTTGGAAATTACGAATATAGAGAAACAAGTTTATTAGAAGAAGTAGTAGGTGTAGAAGAATTTTTAACTTATCAAGATAAATATTTAAGCAATGGGAAAGGAACCAAATCTAAGGGAATGGCCTCTGCCAATCGAATTATTCCTGCTAGATTAGATAATAAAATGACTGAAGAAATTAGGGAATTAGCCAAAGAAGTTTGTCGTGTATTGAATTTAAGTGGTGTAACTAGAGTTGATTTCTTAATTGATAAAAAGAAAAATCAAGTTTATGTAAATGAACCAAATACAATTCCTGGCTCATTATCATTCTACTTATGGGAACCAACGGGAAAATCATATGAGGCATTATTAGACGATATGATCACATTAGGAATTAAGGAATTTAAAAGAAGAAATAAGAAAATAGACACATTTGAAACCAATATCTTAAGTAATTTTAGCGGAGGAAAAGGCTGTAAAGGACTAAAAGGTGTCAAAGGAGCAAAGAGAATATAATTTATTATAGGAACAGCAAATGTTTCTATTTTTTTGTAAATGTGCTATACTAATTTTATAGATAAATTTTGACTTGAAAGGGGAAATATTATGGGAAAAAAAGAAAGTAGATTTGAAAAAGTTTACACACAGGGGAAAATAAATGGAGTAGAAATTTGGGTAGATAAAGATACTGGTGTAAATTATGTATTCTGCTTTAATGGTTATTCTGGTGGAATGACAGTTTTATTAGATAGTGAAGGAAAACCAGTTATTACGAAGTAATTCTATAATGTATGAATTATAACAAGTAGATGATAAGTAGTCTACTTTTCATTTTTGTACTTTAGAAAATATCAAAATTAGCTATTCCATTTTTTAAAAATGTGTTATAATATATTTGTGATTGCCTCGTAGCCAAGTGGTAAGGCATCGGACTCTGACTCCGACATTTCGCTAGTTCGAACCTAGCCGAGGCAGCCAAATATATATTGAAGAAGCATTGAGTAAGAAGAGTATAATCATTGTTTTTTTTAAAAGAGACTTCATGGATGGTGAAAATGAAGAAAAAGCAGATTAGAAGAAACTTAGGAGCTTAAAACGTCGATGGCGTTAACATAAGAGATAATAGAAATATTATGAAGTAAGGTGGTACCGCGACTTTTCGCCCTTACAACATAATATTTTTTTGTTTAAGAGAGGATTGATAAAATGACAAACAAAGAATTGGCAAATTTAATATTTCCAAATATTACAAAAACAATAGCAGATTATGAGAATTTGTATCCAAAAAGAAACTTGGATGAAAAAGCAATAGTGACTCGTTTTGCACCATCTCCAACTGGATTTGTGCATTTAGGTTCTTTATTTTCATCTTTTGTTGCAAGAAAAGTAGCAACACAAACAAATGGAATTTGTTTTCTTCGAATTGAAGATACAGACCAGGAAAGACTTGTAGAAAACAGTGTAACAGAAATCATTAGAGATTTAAAAAATTATCAAATTGAATTTGATGAAGGAATGATTAGTGAAGAAGAGGAAAAAGGCAATTATGGACCTTACATTCAAAGTAAGCGAAAAGATATTTATCAAGCATTTGCAAAATATTTAATAGAAGAAGGACTTGCTTATCCATGCTTTTTAACAGAGTCTGAACTAGCAGAAATTAGAGAAGTTCAAGAAGCTTCAAAAGAAAGAATTGGATGCTATGGAAAATATGCAAAATATAGAGATTTGCCAAATGAGATGGTAGCTGAAAAAATTGGGAATGGGGAACCTTATATCATTCGCTTAAAGTCACCTGGAAATTTTGACAAAAAGGTTGCTGTCAATGATTTGATTCGAGGAAAAATAGAATTTCCAGAGAATGATTTGGATATTGTGATTATTAAAAAAGATGGACTTCCAACTTATCATTTTGCGCATTTAGTAGATGATTATTTAATGGGGACGACTCATGTAATAAGAGGAGATGAATGGGTATCCTCTTTACCAGTTCATGTACAATTATTTGAAGTATTTGGTTTTAAAGCTCCAAAATATGCTCATCTTTCTCCACTTATGAAAATAGATGAGGAAACGGGTGGAAAAAGAAAACTAAGTAAAAGAAAGGATCCAGAGTTAGCAGTGAGTTTCTATCATGAAGCAGGAATTCCAGAAGAAGCAGTTTTATTATACTTAATGACAATTGCTAATTCTAATTTTGAAGCTTGGTTTGATGCTAATCCAAATGCTTCTATCAATGAATTTACTTTTGATTTTAAAAAAGTAAGTGCAAGTGGGGCTTTATTTGATTTAGAAAAACTAAATAATATTTCAAAAAATTATATTAGCAAATTAAAAGCAACAGAAGTGTATGATAGAACTCTTATTTATGCCAAAGAATTTGACTTAGAATTTGCTTCTATTTTGGAAAAATATCCAGATTATTCTACCGCTATTTTTAATATTGAAAGAGAGCAAAAAAAGCCTAGAAAGGATTATGCAACTTTTAAAGATGTAAAAAAAGAAGTATGGTATATGTATGATGAATTATTTACAGGGGATATCAATTATGAATTTGGAAAAGTAAATGATGAATCAGAAATTCATACTATTTTGTCTACTTATTTTACTAAATACTATAATGTAGATGACGATAAAGAAACATGGTTTAACAAAATAAAAGAATTGTCAAAAGAATTGGGATATTGTCCAGACATGAAAGAATATAAAGCCGCTCCAGACGCTTATAAAGGAAATGTAGCAGATATTAGTACAGTGATTCGTGTTGCACTTACTTCTAAATCACAAACTCCAGATTTATATGAAATTTTAAAATTATTAGGAATAGAAAGAATTCAAAATAGAATTTCTAAATTTTGATATGATGATTGTAAAAAAATGGAATTTGAGTTATTTATGTGAAAGTAAAGAAAAGTGGCAAGAGTTAGGAACCAAATTATCAAAAAGAAAAGATTCCTTTAGCTACATTACTTATAGTGGGGTTCCTTATACCATGTTACAGTATCATGGAGATATGAATTCTTTGCGAATTCTTGCCCATGAAACTGGACATATGGTTCATACTTCTTTAGCAAAAGAAAATAAATTTGAATACTTTGAATATTCTCTTTTCTTGTGAACTTAAAAAATGATTTGAAGAAATAGTTCTAGAAACAATTGTTTATAAATTAAATAAAACAAGTAAAGATGCGATTGCTAACTTTTTGAATTCAATTTATTTACTAAAAAAACAGTATATGATAAAATAAAGATAATAAGGAAAGTAGTGGAAGTATGTCAAAGAATTATCAGTCGTTATTTAGTTTGAGGCTTTTAAAAAGTATTATTGGTATATTTACAAGTAACTTTTTGGTTTTATATTTTTTAGAACTTAATAATCAAAATATATTGCCTCTTGGAATTTATTATATTGTTGTTTATCTTACCATTTTTTTAACGATTTTCTTTGTTAGAAATATTTGTAAAACAAAAAGAAGGATTTATTTGCTTCGTATTGGTATTTTATTAAATTTTGTTTATTTTTTATTGCTTGCCATATTAAAAGAAAAGATTATTTCTTATGTTTGGATCATTGGTTTAATCTATGGACTAGAAGAAGGTTTTTATTATTCTATTTATAACAATTTTGAATCGACAGGAATCAGTAATGAAGAAAGGGCTAAATTTATTGGTTCTTATACTGCATGGAAAGCGATTTTAGGAATGTTAATCCCCGTTTTTTTCGGTTCTTTGATTAGTGCTGAAGGATTTGGAAGAGCAGTAATTGTCGTGCTTATTTTAGTAATGTTTCAAATTGCATGTTCACTTATTTTCAAAGATTCTCATATTCCAACAGCAGATAAAACAGATTTAAGAGGATATGCAAAACTAGTAGAAAGAAAAACTTGTGTTCAGAAGTCCTATTTATTGTCTATTTTTGAAGGCTTTATTTATAATGGAGCTTTTAATAGTATTGTTACTGTTTATATTATTAAAGTATTTAGTAATAGTTTTGAATTAGGAATCTTTACTGCTTTATTTAGCTTGGTAACTTGTATTTGTGGAATTTTGTTTGCAAAAAAAGTAAAAGAGCAAGACTATCAAAAATTATTAAAATTTTCTACCTTTTTCATGATTACAGGAATTATTTTTATTATGATTGCTTGTAATACATTTACTATAATTTTATTTAATTTTTTTCTAGAATTTTCAAAGTCTTTAATGACTTTGATTAACGGAAAGAATGCATTTGACATTACCAATTTGTCAGAGATCAAAAACAAATATAAGGAAGAATACTTTTTGGGACTAGAAGGTTCCTTGATGATTGGAAGAATTATGAGTTATGGCATTTTCATTTTACTCTCTTTTGCAACAACAGTAGTAGAAACAAATCTGATTTTAGTAATTTTCATGCTTGTTATCTTTTGTTTAGGAGCTGCTTCCATTGCACTGAATAAAGAAAGAAGAGTACAGGAAAATAAAAATCATTCTATTTCAAAAAATATGTTAAAAGAACAAAAATGATTGATTCTGTAATATATATTACGATATTGATAAAGGAGAAAAAGGATGAAAAATAAAAAAATTACAAGAAAAATTATCCAAGGAATGTATGTTTTAACAACTCAAAATGGTGGCTGTATTGTAGATGCGGTTTCACAGATTAGTGCAGGTGAAAATCCTCTTGTTTCTGTAGCTGTTATGAAAAAGAATTACACCAATGAGCTACTTCATACAAATGACAAGCTCGCCCTTTCTATTGTTGGAATGAACACAAATCCTGACATTATAAAAACATTTGGTTTCAATTCTATGAGAGATATCAATAAATTTGAAAAGGTAGAAACAAATGAAGTAGAAGGCGTTCCTGTGATTCTAGATTCTTTAGGGTACATGATTTTAGAAAAAGTTGATATGGTAGAAAATGATACACATACTTTATTTATAGGAAAGCTCATAGAAGCAGATGTTTTTAAAGAAGGAGATGCTATGAGTTATGGCTATTATCAAGAGCATAAAGAGGAACTATTAAAAGTGACAACAGAGGCAGGAAAAACCGCTTGGGTTTGTACTATTTGTGGGTATGTATATTATGGTGAGGAGCTGCCTGAAGATTTTGTATGTCCTATTTGTGGGGTAGGAAAAGAACTATTTCAAAAAAAATAGTCCTTTTTTTCTTTCTATGTTATACTAGTGATAGGTGATAATGTGAAAGCAATAACAATAAAACAACCATTTGCTAGTTTAATTGCAGAAGGATTAAAAGAATATGAATTTAGGACTTGGAAAACAAACTATCGTGGAAAAATTTATATCCATGCAGGATTAGGTACAGATACAAAAGCAATCGAAAAATTTAAAGATTACAATTTAGAATGTCCAAAAGGAGAAATCATTGCTGTTGCAGAGTTAGTAGATTGCATCATAATAGATGAGGAAGTTAAAAAAGAATTACAAGAAAAAAATTCACTTGTTTATTCTGGGGTGATTCATGATACTTCTTTTCAGGGTTATGGGTTTCAACTAGCCAATATTAGAAAAGTAAAACCTATTTCTGTGAAAGGAAAACTTGGACTTTGGAATTATGAACCAGAAAAGCTGGAGGAATAACATGATAGAAGAAGAAATTTTTAAAGATGCTTCCTATGATAAGCAGAAGTTATTAGAGTATGGATTTCAAGAAAAAGAAGATGGCTTTTATTATGAATCTTTTCTTTATCGAAATGAATTTAAGGTAGAAATTAGAATTTCTAAAAAAGGTGCTATAAAAGGAAAAATGATAGAATTATCTACCAATGAAGAATTTTTTAATTTCAGATTAAATACAGATGGAGCTTTTATAAATTGTTTAAAAGAAGAATATTGTAAATTACTAGAAAATATCAAAGAAAATTGTTTTCATTGGACCCCAAAGAGAACGAGTTGGGTCGTTCCCGCTAGTGTAACAAGGTATGATGTAATATCACATTTTGAAAAATATGATACGATTACTTGGAGGCAGACTACCGATATCAAATTACATGATATTGTATATATTTATATTGGTAGCCCAATTTCTTCTATTATGTATCAGTGTGAAGCGATTCGTGTCAATTTTGTAGGGGAACATCAGAATACCATGGAATTAAAAAGGATAATAAAATATGATGAAGGAATCTATACTTTAAAGAGACTTCAAGAATATGATTTGAAAGCCATTAGAGGGGCTAGAAAAATGCCAGAAAGAGCAATTGAATTAATAAATGGAAAAGAGGAAAAATAATGGAACAAGAGCAAACTGTAAATTCTACTGTAGAAGTAGAACCTTTATTCAATGAATATGTAGATTTTGAGACTTTTAGCAAGTCTGATTTTAGAGTTGTTAAAATAAAAGATTGTAAAGCTGTCTTAAAAAGTAAAAAGTTATTAGAATTTACCTTAGATGATGGAACGGGTACTGATAGAACGATATTAAGTGGAATTCATGCTTTTTATGAACCAGAAGAATTAATTGGAAAAACAGTGATTGCTATTTTGAATTTGCCACCTCGTAATATGATGGGGATTGATTCTTGTGGAATGTTAATTTCAGCAGTTCATCAAGAAAATGAAGAAGAAAAATTGCACCTTCTTTTTGTAGATGACAGTATTCCAGCAGGGGCAAAATTGTATTAATGGAACTTAAAAAAAGCTTTGGTAAGAAATTATGGAGGCTTTTTTTCTTACAATTTTGTAACACAAGAAAAATTTGAATCGTGTTATAATAAAAAAAGAGGGGATAATATGAAAAGAATACTCATTATAGAAGATGATGAAACGATACAAGTAGAATTATCAGAACTATTAAAAGCTTCTGGATATGAACCAATTATTTTAATTGATTTTCAGCACGCCGAAGCAGAAATTAATAAGACCAAACCAGATTTAATCTTATTAGATATTAATATTCCTTATATGAATGGAGAACTATTACTTCAGAAATTTAGAAGAAATATGGATATTCCAGTGATTATGGTGACAAGCAAAAATACGGAAGCAGATGAATTATTATCCATGATGTATGGAGCAGATGACTATATTACCAAACCATACAATCCAAATATTTTACTATTTCGAATTGCCAATATTTTTAAAAGACAAAACAAAAATGAAGAAATATTTTCTTATTTTGATGTTGAAATAGATAAAGAACGAGGAATTTTAAGAAAAAACAATATAGAAGTATTTCTTACGAAAAATGAAATGTTGATTTTTTCACATTTGGTCATTCATAAAAATCAGATGGTGACTAGAGATGAACTCATGACAATATTATGGAATAATGCTTTTTATATTAATGATAATGCTCTCACTGTTAATATTAGTAGATTAAGAGCAAAATTAAAAGAAATTGGATACGAAAATGCAATTGAAACAAGAAAAGGCTATGGGTATTTATTAAATGAAGTTTTATAATTATTTGAAAGACAAATGGTATGCCATCCTTCTATTTTTGTTTTTCTTTTTTCTTTCTTTCTTACTCTTTCTTGCTTTTAAAGTAAAGGTGCAACTTATAATCATATTATCTATTTTGGATTTATGTCAAGTTTTTAGACACATTTTTTTGAAAGATAAACCGTATTTA
>CANPBV010000027.1 GCA_947572405.1 uncultured Mycoplasmatota bacterium
ATATTAACTTTTTTTAGAAAAACTATTGACTTTTAATAGTTAGCCTTTCTCTTTTAACTTTTCTTTTAATTGATATAATCTATCAGAATACGATTTTACTCGACTATAAATGTAAGAAAAATCTAGCTTTTCTTTTAGTTGTTCCAATGGCTCTTCAAACCCGATTTCCTTACTAAGATCCTTAATTTCTTCTAACGCTTCTTCTTTTTCACATTCATAACCATATCGTTCGTCTTCCAACCTTTTGATTTCCTGCTCGTATGTATTTCTCTTTTCTTCTTGCGTTATTTTCACTTCCGCATTTTTTTGATTTGAATTTTCTAATTTACTTATCATTCCATTAAGTTCTGTAATTCTATTTGTTGCTTTATCGATATCTTTGCTATCTATATTTTCTCGTTCTTTTTTTGCAATCTCTAAATTGATGTCATTTTCTTCGATTTCCTTTTTCAATCTTGTAATATCGGAGAAAGTATCCTCAAGTTTTTTTTCTTCTTTCTGTTCTTCCTCTACCATTTTTTGATAATTTATCATACTATTCAAATAATTTTCAGCTTTTTTATATAAAACAGTTTCATTATAGTTGGTATATGATTTTTTTAAATAGTTAATATTCCTGATATCATTTTTTAATTGTTCTGTTTTTTCTTTGGTCTTATCCATATCTTCAATTGCATCAGATAAAGGCGCCAAATCATCTTCGGTTAAAGGTTGCAAAACACCATTTAAAATATTCATCAGTTTTGTTGGTTTATAGTCTTTAGAAAGTTTTGGGCTTCTTAGTTGCAATAAGACATTGATAAATTCATCATATTCATCTAAACTTGGAAAGCCAAAGACCAAATTGTTTACCATTTTTTTATATTCTTTGGCACTTTCTACTAAGATATTATCCGGTCCTAAAGCTGCTTTTAATTCATTTTTACTAAAAGGAATTTTTTCATAAATGTTTTTATATAATTTAAAATCTTTATTCACTCTTCTGCCATCTTTTAATGCAAATCCCCAAAAATTTACTGGTCTTCCTCTTCTAGCATGTAGCCCCATACCAATGGTAATATATTTATTTTCAATCTCTTGAAAAAGTTCCATATACAAATATCCAATAGCTTCCTCCTTTTGTTCACTATCAATTCCACCCAATAAATAAGCTTCAATGTGTTTGTCTGTACTTCCAAACGGATCAAGTCTTAAAGGGGATTTATTGCCATCTAAAATGAGTGGGATAAAGGACTGCATTGTAACTGATTTCCCACTACCATTTTCTCCACGTAATAAAAGTTTTCCATCCGAGAATTCAAATTCTTCTTCGTCATATAACCAAAAGTTTAAAAGTCCTATTTTAGTAACTTTATAATTCATTATGAAACACCTTCCAATTCTAACTGTTCTTTTGTACTTTCTATCATTTTTTCCGTTTTTCCAATAAATCTCGATATTGATGGATAGATTAAAATACCATCTTTTTCTAACTTTATAAAATGATAATCACTCATAAACTCCATAATATCTTCTTTAAATTTTGATATTCCCATATCAAGGATTCCTTTACTAAAATATCTTTTCTCTTCTTCTCTCATATTTTTTAAAATGTATTCAAATTCCTCGTAAGTCAATCTAAAACACTCATATTCATCTACTACAATTTGTTTATCTTGCTGATATTCTAGTAATTTTTGATTCATAATTAAAACCAAATCACTCATGTTTTTTGCGTTTGGAAAGTAGTTTTTTTGAACAGAATTTTCATTTACAAATACCATATACATATTTCTTGTGATCTCAGTTTCCATCCCGATCTTTTCCTGCAATTCTTTTTCGATTACTTTGTGCATTTTCTTTAAATAGTCTTCTTCACTAAAACTAATTTCACTACGCATAACAACTGGCAAATAAATTAAATTTCGGTAAACTTTATATTTTCTGACATCGCCCTTAGCCTCATCTTGATTGGCCCATTCTTGTTTTAAGAAGTCTTCTGGAGTTTCATTATGAAATATGCCATAATCAAAAGATGGAAGTAAGTAGTTGGCTAAGCCTGTTGCCTCGTATAGGGCATCCGCTTCTGCAGTATCCTGAAAGTTCTTGCTATCAGTATCACGTAATGTAATGACACTTTTTTGTAATAGATAATCAATAACTCGTAGTAAACTTCTTCGATTATTTGGATTTTTCCAATCTGGTATATGTTCTAATTCTAAGGTAATCGCTGTATTTCTGATATATTCAATTAAACTTGATAAAATAAATTTTTCTCCTCTTGTTTTATCTTCTAAAAACAGCAACATTAGAAATAACATTACATAATCCATTTGTTCTATGAAAGTGGAAACAGCAAGCTTTTTATTTGGCATACTGGGAATTTTTTCTAATTTAACAAACCGATCATGAACAATTAATTTGTTTCCAAGAGTTCGGCTTAAAAAGTTTTTAATTTTTTCTTGATTTCTTTTCAGTAAATAGTAGTCTTCTTTTGACTGTTCCTTTGTAATCCAGAAGTTTGAAAAAAGCAAATTCATTTCTTTTTCTATTGATTCATCCATATTTACACCTCAAATTCCAATTTGATTCCATCCATTAAAAAGGTTCCGTCTTCTGAAATAATTGTACATTTTTCCTCTAAAAATTCTAGTAGATAGTGATACCCAAAAACAGGGTCAGTCCCTTTTAATATCTGGTTTGATTTTTTGGCTTTTTCTATAAGGCTAAAAACATATCTCCTCTCTTCACTGGATAGGTAGGCTTGTCCTTTTAATTCTTTTTCCCCTTTTCCAATAAATTTTGTGAGAATTTCTTTTTTTATTTTTTCCTGTTCCTGATATTTTTCTAGTAAGGTCTGTTTTTCTTGACTTTTATCTTTTACTGGCGATTTTGCTGTTTTAATACGTACTCCTCTACTCATTGGTTCGATGGAAATAACGATTGGATTAACTTCCAAACTTGGAATGATGGAATCACTTTCTAACTGGGAAAGCCCCTTAAAATGCCTGACAGTATCAACACCTAATATAACACTAGAAAGCTCTTTTACTTTGGAAATATCCTTTTGCCTGTCAAATAGCCTACATAAATATTTGTATTCTTCTTTTCGATTCACCATATTTCCATGAAGTTCAATTAAGTTGGCTGCATATTTGGTAATTTTAGAAATAATATTTTCGGTTGCTTTTAAAAGTCTATCTCCCTCACTAATTCCATGAATAGGCATAAACCATTTTTTGAGACTTAACCATTTTCCTTCGTTTACTCTTCTTAAATAATCAAAATCAAAATCTGGTCTTAATTTTGGAGCTTTTTTCTGATAGTCAATTAAAGACTCCATTAGTTTTGCAACGACTTCATCAGAGATCGCTAAAAGTACTGTTTTTATTTCTTTATTATACCTTAAGTATTCATTGATAAAATCATTTAGATAATGAGTAAGTTGTCTTTTATGTTCAATGAATGCTGCGCTTTGCAGTAGTTCCTCTGTTTTAGGTTCATGAAATTTTTTTAGGAAATCTTGATAACTAAAGTTGAGATTGTCGAAATCAGAAGTCAAATCAATCCATAATCCATAAAGATCTGTTTCACTCAAAGTTTCCATTTTAGTTAATTTTTGTAGTAGGATTTTAATACGTTCAAAAAGTCTAGGTTCTAATGAGGCTACTTTAACTTCCAACTCTTCAAGGCGAATGGTAAGCCTTTCTATTTCAACAGCATAGTCTGTCATCTGATAGCGATAATTTTTGTATTTAAATTTTTCTAGTGTGTTTGCATTTTCCGTATCTTGCATTGTTGTAAGAGATAATTTAGCAACTAAATAATCCAAATCATTCTGACATTTTTCAATACTATAATCTGGAATGATATCTTTAAGAGCTAAAAAAATATCTTCTTTATATAACCAGTTTTCAGCTTGCTCATGTTTTTCATAAAAAAATCTCATAATGGGACGATACCTAGGGGTATTTTCCTCTGTTAAATATGCGGTTTCTGTAATTTGTTTCATTAATTTGTCATTAACTTCCATTTTTTTCCAACTTCCTTTGTCACTATTCTAACATTTAATATCTATTAAAACAAGAAAAATGAAACAAAAAAAGAGATATTTAAAATGGTGATTATCTCTCTTATTCATTTATCAATGTTCTGTAAAAGTAAAAAATATTTATCGTTTTCACAATTTTGAATTTATATCCAAGCCAATATTTTTTTATAAAGTTTTTATTTCTTAATGGCATAAACCATTTTGTATTTTAGTAGTTTCTAATTCCTATATTAACTCTATGTGTATAATTTCCAATTTTAGGATTTTCATGATTCAAATCTATATATCCCATAATTCTAAGTGTATTGGCATTTTCTGGAATAATAACCTCATGGGTTAAATATGTAAATTCATCATAAGTTAAGAATCCAATTTTTCAATCATATATAAAAACGCTTTTGAGATCCTTTTCAACTATTTGTGATTTCAAAAACTGTAGTAAATAAATAACTATCTTCTAATTTTAAAAACCAATTATTTTTAATTTATTTCATAATCATTTCTATAACGAGTCGTCTTAATATATAATTTTCATTTTTTATTGTCATTTGCGCCATTATTCCTTTTTTCACTTTCAATGATTTATTATAGGTCTATCTACCACTTTATAAGATTTCCAAATTCATATTGGTAGTACGAATGCAATAATTGTTATAACCTAAAATATCAATTTTCTACGATCCCGCTTTTAAAATAGGAAAAGTAAAAAAAGATAGTTTTTCATTTACGGTTTCCTTTACTAGATATCTCTAACAAGTCCAAATGAATAACCTAAACCTTTCATATGTTTTATGAAGCTATCCATAGCCTCGTAGTTGCCTTTATTCTTTGGATGTATTAAATATATTGCGCCATTATGATACCTTTTTTCTAACTCATCAAAAGCTTTTTGCTTTGAAACATCATAATCGAAGTCATAATGATCAGCACTCCAGAAATAAGATTTATACCCTAAATCGTGAACGATCTGTAAACTTCTGTAACTATATTCTCCTTTTGGTTCTCTATATACTTTATCCATATTAACACCTGTTATTTCTTTATATGTTTTTTCTATCTCTTCTATTTCATTGAGGTACTTTTCAAAATTAGTACGAGTTGCTAAGGCGGGCATGGAATAATGATTTGCGGTATGGTTTCCCACCGAGTGACCAGACTGGGCTATTTTCTTCATTAAGTCTGGATTCCCTTTTATAAATCCTTGGCAAAAGAAAAATGTTGCCTTTACATCATTCTCATTTAATACATCAACAATTTCTGATGTATAAGTATCATTACTTCCCTCATCAAATGTCAAATAGATGACCTTTTCATCTGGGCCCATATAGTAAGCACCATATTGTTTTAATATTTCTTCCGTATTGCCTGCCCCTTCTACAGGCCTTGTGTGATCCTTCTTATTCCCACTCCACCACGTTTTTAATGTATTGTCTATATCATCATAGTTATCTTTATATTTTATGACCTTATTTCCTTCTACTGTTATAAATCTTTTTAGTTCTTTTTTGTCTCCCTTTTTATTTGTAACGGTATATGTAATCTGATATGTGCCAGGAATGTCAACATTTAAAGTGTTTTTGACAGAGACTTTACTATTAATATTTCCTTCTTCTCTATCAATAGCTTCATATCCAGGTTCTTGATAAGAATCTCCTATTCTTATAGTGATCATATTTTTTCCCTTTAATGTAAACATTAAAGAGTCGTCATTTCGAACTTTTGTAGCCTCTTTTTTATGAACTATAGTTTGATAACAAATATAGGCAATAGAAATACTAATAAGAATTACTATTCCAAAAATTATTTTCTTATGCTTTTGTTCCATATTGAACACCTCTCCCCTCTACTATATGAAATTAGTCACAAAAAAAGAAGAGTTTGTCCTTCTGTTACTCTATGCTTTTATACAATAAAACAATTCCTGATTATAAAACGCAATAATTTATTTAGCCTATTATATATGACCTTAATCTTAAATTTCAATCTGTTTTGATTACAACATATATATGTAGAAAGTTTTTCACTCTACTACTAGAATTTATATTTCAATCTGTTTTGATTACAACTAGAGTATTAAGCTTCATAATGATAATGACTGTATAGTTTATATTTCAACATGTTACGATTACAACTTTTCAAATTTGCCATTTTCCTTTTCATATTAAACATTTAAATCCCAGTATATTTCAATTATAACTCCAATAACAATTGTTTCATCAATTTCTAAGTTTTTATTTGAATGCTATTTGGACTCCATTATCCAAAAATAAAGGTATAACTATTTTATATTTAACAATCTCTCTACTGCCTTTATCACACCTAATTTGCCATATTCATAAGTAAGACCTCCCTGCTGGTAGGCAATAAAGGGTTCCCTCATTGGTCCATCACAAGAAAGTTCTATAGAGGATCCTTGCGTAAAAGCGCCTGCTGCCATAATTACTTTATCTTGATATCCAGGCATATTCCAGGGTTCTGGGATAGCATTAGAATCAATAGGAGATCCAATCTGAATTCCTTGGCAATAATTTATTAGATCATTCGGATTTTTAAATATAATATTTTCCACGATGTCAACTCGCTTTTCATCCCATTTTGGTTCAACATCATAATTTAATTCCTCCAAAAGAGCACTTGTAAAAATGGCTGTTTTTAAAGAGGCAGCTACTACGGAAGGGGCAAAAAATAGTCCTTGATAAAGTGATTTATTAATTCCAAGCGTTGGTCCAACTTCTCTACCCTCTCCGGGAAGCGTTAGTCTTTCGGCGCATAATTTTATTAGTTCTTTTTTCCCAGCTATATAAGCTCCATTCGGGGCAATGCCACCTCCCAGATTTTTGATCAAGGATCCAACCATAATATCCGCACCTACTGTTGTAGGTTCCTTATCTGATACCATCTCACAATAGCAATTATCTACCATAATGATTGTATCTGGCGATATTTTTTTAATAACCCCTATTACTTTTTCAACTTTTTCTATAGAAATGCTTTTCCTTGTTGAATATCCCTTTGAACGCTGAATTTCAATGACTTTAATCTTCTTTTGAGATAATACTTCTCCTATTTTTATATAATCGAAATCATTATCAATCAAATCTATTTGCTCATAATGAACACCAAATGATTTTAAAGAGCTATTGTTATCCGTAATTCCTATTACCTCATCTAAAGTATCATAGGGTTTCCCAGTAATACTTAATAAGATATCGTTTGGCCTCAAAAGGGCAAATAAGGTTATTGTAAGAGCATGACTTCCAGAGATCATTTGGGCTCTAACAAGTGCATCTTCTGCATCCAAGACATGCGCAAAAACATTTTCTAAGGCATCCCTTCCCATATCATCATAACCATATCCAGATGTACTTCCAAAGTGTGCTTCTGTAATTTGATATTTTTGAAATGCAGTTAATACTTTTTCACTATTTTTTTCACATTGGAGTTCTATATTTTTTATTACTGGTTCTATTTTCCTTTCTACTTTTTCTACTAATTTTTGAAGCTGTTCTCTTGTTTCTATCATATATATAATCCTCCATCTATACGGATCACTGTACTATTAATATAAGTAGCTGCTTCTGTTGCCAAAAAATAAATAACAGAAGCAATTTCCTTTGGCTCTGCAAATCTACCCAACAATATTTTTTTTGATTCTTGTTTTATGAATTCATCATCTAATTCTTGATTCATTTCTGTATTAGCGACCCATCCTGGGGCTACTGCATTTACTTGAATTATAGGCGCAAAAACAGTGGCTAAGTTTTTCGTTAAAGATATTAAACCAGCCTTTGAGGCATCATAATCAAGGCCTTCTGGATATGGGGTATCAATTCCATTAGCAGAGGCTACATTAATAATTTTACCATACCCTTGTTCTTGCATTTTTGTCCCGACTTCTTTAGATACCAAAAAAGGACCTATTAAGTTCACATCTAATATTTTCCTAAATTCTAGGTCCGATTTATCTTCAAATGTTTGGTCTATTGCTATTCCAGCATTATTCACAAGTACATCAATACGACCAAAAGTTTTAAATGCATTTTCTACCATATTATGTACTTCTTCTTTATTTGATACATCTGCTTTTGACAATAATACTATCACAGAATATTTTGATTCTATTTTTACTTTTACTCTTTTAGCAGTTTCATCATCATGTGCATAATTTAATACAATATTATAATTCGCTTTAGCAAATGCGTTCACTGTTTCTAGTCCTATTCCCTTACTTCCTCCTGTAATAAGTACTACTTTCTTGACCATTTAAATTCCTCCAATTACTTGGCTCTATTATAGCAAATTTAACCTTTCGTGAAAAGATATAATGTCAAAATTATTAGGTGAAAATAAAAATACAATATGTTACGATTACAACTATTGGCGGTAAGTATGTTTTGAAAATACAAGGCAAATTTATATTTCAATATGTTATGATTACAACTCAGTCCACTCTCTAATTATTTTTATTATTTCTTTATTTATATTTCAATATGTTTTGATTACAGCGGAGAATAATTATTACCATAATCGTTTTGTATAATAATTTATATTTCAATATGTTACGATTACAACGGCCATACCTCTAATACTTAGATAATCCGCTTGTACATTTATATTTCAATATGTTATGATTACAACTCCCCAAGCATAGTTATTAAGTACTTTATATTCAGTATTTATATTTCAATATGTTACGATTACAACTGTTCCTGCTTCATCAAATATAGTTGCGATTGCAGAATTTATATTTCAATATGTTATGATTACAACTTAAAATATTTTTAGGTTAATATAAAAGTAGTGTAAATTTATATTTCAATATGTTATGATTACAACGAATGGAGAATTTGTAACTCCATATCCACTAGCTAGATTTATATTTCAATATGTTATGATCACAACTGTCAAAATCGCAAATTTCTTGCTTTCCTACAATATAAATATATCATCTTTAAAATAATTTTGCAAGTTTCTTTTAATTTTGTATTCAATTGAAGGCACTTTATCTGTCGATCACCCTATATTTTCTCCCTATTCCATATCGACAGATTAAATAAATTGTTCATTTTCCTCTTTCTGATTAGTCAGAATTTCCTTTTGAAGCCATCTCTCATTTCTAGACTTGAATATAATACAAGAATCCGCATCACTTCTAAGAATAGCTTTTAACTCCAATTTCAACTTTTCAATTTGATATTTCGTTAGCGTTCCTTCAAAAACAGAATTTTGAACATGATATAAATATTTTTTACAAATCTTAAATACCATCCTTTGAACCTTAGCGAAATTATCTACTTGTTTAATATCATATACAACAATAATATACATATCTTACCACCAAATTTTAAATCCTTCATATTCCTGTTCACTAAGAAAATGTTTTGTCAACTTATATAATTCTAATCTAATCAAATGTTGATATGAAACCTCTCGCTTTAACCTTCTATGCATAATTGTTCTGGATAATGTATTTTCTAATTCTTCCATTATTTTCTTTACACCACTTTCTTTAATCCGTAAAAAATTATCTTCTTCAGAAAAATCTTTTTCACCAATAATTTTCTTATTGATCAAAGAAAAAATTGTACGATCTACTATAATTGGCTTAAAGACTTCTGATACATCTAAAGATAAAGAAAAACGTTTTGTTCCAGGTTCATGTAAATAACTTATTGTAGGATTTAACTGAGTTTGATAAATTTCACTTAAAACTTTTGTATAAAAGACAGAATTCAGAAAGGATATTAAACTATTAACCACATTATCTGGGGGCCTTTTCACTCTCTTTTTAAAATCCACTTCTATATTTAAAATAATGTTCCAAGCACTATAATAAATTTTCCTAACATTCCCTTCTATTCCCATAATTTCAGGGATAGTCTGACAAACTTCAAGACTCTTTTCCAAATTTTTAATCTTTTCAATATGGCTTTCTAAATCTCTTCCTCGGTTCTGATAATATTTCAAATTCCTCAAAATATTATAAATTGCTGCTGAAATGATTTTTTTTGCCAATAAAACTCGTTTCTCATATTGCAAATAATATTCTACCTGTAAAACTAATAAATTCCCAGACACTAACGTTTCTTTTGGGCAAAATGATCCAACATAATAATCATAATAATTAAACATATGAACCATAATACCTTTTTCTCCAAGAAACTGAAATAACTATACGCAAACATTAATCCAGTAATCATTTTATCATCAATACATTCTACTTTCAAATCTATCCTCTCCCTCTATAAATCCTAGCTCAGAATTATAATATCCATTTAATCGATATAAATCAGTACCTGGGATTTTTTCAAACTCCTGTTTATTTCCATAATGATATCGCACAGAAAGTGTATACTTTAATAACTCTTTTTTAGCAAGCAATTTTTTTTCAAAATTTTCATCCTGGTTTATAACATTAATACATTCTTGAATTTTCAAATCATTTTCTATAAAAACGTTATCTGGAATAATACTAACATTTGAAATTTCCCTAAATAAATTTTGTACTTCCCTATCTTCATATTTCATTGGATAAATATCTGTCATCATTTTAATATCCCGACTAATCTCTTTATAATATTTTGTATCTTTGATTTCTGATAACTTATATACTTCATTTAAATAGCAAATTTTATCAGACTCCGATAATAGTTTGCCTTGATAAGGAATTAACTTTTCTATAGAACGTTCATATATTTCTCCATCATATATATAAGCATTCCCAGTTTCATAAATATAAATATTCGGATTTTCTTTCTCATAAACTCGTTTCCTATAACATCTACCAAAGCGCTGTAACAAACTATCCGCTGAACACATTTCTGTATGCAATTCATCAAAATCAATATCAAGGCTAGCTTCTACGATTGGAGAAGTAACCCATATTCCATTTTCTTGGAATTTTAATATTTTCTTTTCCAATAAATTACGATCCTTCTTTATAAAATGAGAATGTAATAAGCCTTTTATTAAATTACAATTTAATTCTTTCAATTTCTTATATGTAGCTATTGCAGTAGAAATACTGTTACAAATAACTAACACCTTTTTATTTTTAGCGCTCTCAATCATTTTCTCATAATTAAGATTTCCCTTTTCAAATAAAATTCTATGTCGCAATAAAGAATCTTCTGTGGCACAATTTTCTATCAAATAATTTTCTTCTCCCACTACCTTTTTTAAAAAGTGAGCAAACAAATCGGGAAAAGTAGCAGTGATAATCATAAATTTTCCCCCTGCCTTGATCAACATAGAAAGCCCTACTAACAAACAAGCTAAAATTCTGCTTGAATACATTTGAATTTCATCAATAACCACTTTTGAATAAGATAAAGTCGCTAAAAATTGTTCTTGTCCTAGACTTTTAAAAGGAAATTTAAATATTTGATCCACGGTACAGATAGTAAGCGGGTAAGATAATCGTTTCATCCTTTGATAGTCTTCGTATATAGCCGATATCGTATCTATTTGCTTTTCCCCATTTTCATCTATTAAAAGATCTAGGGCATCTGAGTGTAAAAGAGAGGCTTTAGAATAGTTATAACCTTCCTCATCTTTAATCCTATGATAAATGGCTGTACTGGCAACTTTTAGAGGTAAGGTATAAAAACCTTTTTCTCTTCCTATCCATAATAACGCTGCTTCTGTCTTTCCACTTCCTGTAGGTGCTATTAATACAATATTATTTTTTTGATGTTCTAAAGCAAATTGCTGTGATTTTCTTAAAGTTGAATACTGTTCCAATACAAGATCCGCAATTGATTTTCCATTTTCTAATATTTCTTCTTCTATTGTACTTTCATTTGCACTAGCAGCATAATCGCATCTATTTAATATCCCTTTTATTTTAGAATATAAAATCCATGTTTCTAGCGACGGAAGTGCTACTGTACCATAATTCGGATACTCAAATAAAAGATTATTTAGATTAAGGTAATTACGCAAATCATTCTTTATAAATCTCTGACCATTTTCCTTTACATAGGTTTCAAAATCTTCTTCGAAATCATTGCAAAGAGGAATTAGGTAAGAACATTCTCGAGTGTGATGATAAAAAATTGCAGTAACCAGAGCTGAATAGTATTCTTTTCCTTCGGCTTTTCCATACTTTTCTAAAAAATATTTTTTATTGATAAAACAGGCACTAAAGAAACCATGTTGTAACCATTTTAAAGGTTTCTTTTTTGTTTTCATATATTCTTGAAATTGGGTATTTACTTTTCCGTAATCGTGGTATTTACAGGCTAAAAAAATCAAATCTTTTTCTATATCATTCAGTTTATTGGGATACCGTCTTAAAAACTCCACAAAGTTTTGAATCACATGGTTGGTGTGCTGTTCTAAAAATTGACCATTTGATTTTGCTAAAAACTCGCATGTTAAAATTTCTTCCTCAGATAAATCCCTTAAATAATTTATTTCATCTACTTTCATCTCACATAATTTCTCACTTTCTAAATTTTATAAATAAGAAAAGCCTTGTATCAAGGCTAAACTAATATAACCAAATCTTTTTCTTCATCTACCATTTGGTCTTCCAATTTTTCCCTTATAGGTACTAGTTTTGAAAGAATAGGTTTTTTAAACCTACGCATTCCTGTTTTCTCATCAATATAAAACTCTTTTGTTAAAGGGTAAATGGTTCCTTTATAATTTTCCACTTCTTCTACAGGAACATAAATGTCATATCTTGTTTGGGCTTCTTCCACTTCGGTGCAATTTTGTATTTCTATTTTTACAATATCTAATAAATCTTCATGTCTTCCTAAGGAAAGAAAAGTGTTTGGTCTTTTTAACCCTTCATAAATAGGTATTAATTCTTCCTCCCTATCTGGACAAATATGAATCATTAAATCTATCTCTGTTAAAAGTTCTGTATAACCAATTCCGCGGGTAATTCCATATCGATTTCTATTTTCATCTTCTGTCCACAAGTTATGACGGTCTGATTCATATTTTTTGCCTACTGAAAACGTATACTTTGTATATAAATCCGATACCTGGCCTTGTCCGGTTCCTTGAATGCTAACTTTCATTGGATGATATTCTGTAAAATTGCATGCTTTATGAATCATTCCAATTACCGTTGAATATGGAGGAAGTGGATAAGACTCTTTAATCTTAAAACTTGTTGGTTTCCGATAATTTACTAAGGTTTGTTTGCAAACGAGTTTAATTACCTGCACTGTAATATTCCTTAATTTCTTTTTCTAAGTCCATAAATACTTGATGAATAGTAGATGAATGTAAGGTTTCTTCTATCTCTTTACTGTTATCAAAAATACCATTTAAAAGTCCTATATGAGTATTACTTTTTATTTCAGGAATAGACAATAGTTCTTCTATCAAATTTACATTTAATCGGTTATTGTTAACCATTAGGCGGTGTTCAAAATATGGATTTTTTCTTTCGTAAAGTCCGCCAATAATGAAAAGGGGGGCTAAATTTTCTCTTCTGCCTCGTATGTCTCGATATAAAAATTCTACTGTTTTTAAAAAGTCAACTACTCGTTTTTCTTTTTCCTCATTTGTTATTTCTATCGTTCCATCTACGCCAACTCTATCCAAATCAATAGTAATGGTATACCCATAATAAGAGTGATGGATTTCACTTTGGGCTATTGCGTTATTCACGCCTTCTTTTCTACTTGCAAGTCCCATATTCGTTAAATAATCCATATCTCCTTCGAATGATTCTAAGGAAATAGCGTTGCTAAGTCTCACGACTGCACTTCTCGTTTGCGCTCCACCAGATTTATTATTGGCTTCATCTTTTGCTGTCGTTTTCATATAACCAAATAAATCAATTTCTGGATAATCTTTAATAGTTGCAGTTGGCGCAAATTGAACTACTTTTGATTCCCCACTTCCTTGCGCCTCTACTGGAGTATTATCCCATTTTAACTGATTCATCATATTGTATCGCAAGGCTTGTCTAGATATATAAGTATATTCTTTTGAATCTCCTCTTGTCATTTTTTTTAGTACCGCTAAATTACGATATCCTTCTCCATAATTTGCGCTTTCTGCTTTAAATATAATAGAAAGCGTTAACCCATCTTTTTTCATTTATTCATTTCCTCCTTCTTCTAAAGATTGTTTCATTTTTTCCTTTAAATCTAAAAGTTCTTTTTCCTCTTTCTCATAATATCCGCCTCTAAAACCTATTATAAAGGCATAACCGATATTTTTAAATTCCTCTATATTCCCAATTGCTTTGATTAATGGTTTTGGAACTGTCATATTTAATGCATTTGATAACCGAATCATGATGTCTAAAAATTGATTACAGTTTTGTATTTTTAAAGCATTCAGCATTTTATAAGAAATTCCAATTGTAGAATCTGCTTTTCCGCTTCTTTCCATACTTTTTCTGTATTCATTTCCTTCTTTTGCTACTATAGAATAATATTTTGGATTCATTACTTTTCGTCTCCTTCCTTCTATTTGATAGATTAGTTTACAAGAGTGAATTACATATTCGTCTTTTGCGTTTAGTCCAAAACGTAGTAATTCATTCAATAATCTATATAGTTCCTGATTATACAATAAGTGAAGTAATACTTCTTCATAAATATTGCGATATCCTTCCATGTCTTTTATATATCCATGTTCTGATAATAGTTGTAATTCTTTTTTACACTCCCTTAAAAGATCTAAAATCTGTGGACTGATAATATTAAAGTGATATCCATTTTCTACTGTTTGTCTTGTAATAACTTGAATATTGTTAAGTCTACCAATATTTTTTTCATTTAAATTTTGAAGAACTTGATTATATAGATAATAATAGTTTTTGTTTCCTATTGTTTCTTCCGATTCATATTTCTGGCTATTGATATCAATTAGTGTCGTTAAAGAATTATTTGCATTAATAAATAAGAAATTAGACCCTAATTTGGCAAACCCTAAGGGTATTAAAGTATATAGGAATAGACACTTTGGACAGAAATAGCAATTTGGTTTAAAATTCCAATAATTAGAATTTTTACGAGCGAAGTCTTCTGAAAAATCATTGATAAAAGAAGATGATATGCTATTTGTTCCAGATACTTCTGCTCCACATTCTATACAAATGGTTTTACCTTTATCTTCTATCTTTAAATAATTTTTTAAAACTTCTTCTATTTCTTTTTTATGGACTTCTTTCATATTTTTTTTGGCGTTATTCCGATTTAAAAAGCTTTTTGCCTCCCAAAAATTGTTAATGATAAAATAAGCAATGTCCTTCATGAAAAAAGTCTCTTTGGTTAAATTCTGATTTAAAAGATCTCTTATTTGTTTTAAACTTTCTGTAATTGCCTCACTATTATTAAGGGATACTAATCTTTTTAATTCTTCATACAAGTCAATATTACTAACACTATCTTTTATTGTTTCATAACCTGTTTTATATCGATTGCTTTCTAAATCTTTTTTTAATACTTTGAGTTTTTTAGAAAATTCTTTTTCTTGTTTGTTCGGGTCTTCTACCAGAAATGTTATTTGTTCTAAAATACGTTTATAAGGACATTGTGCTTGATAGACCTCAATTAAGGTATCAAAATAAGCTTGTG
Organism: uncultured Mycoplasmatota bacterium; assembly: GCA_947572405.1. Classification (GTDB taxonomy): domain Bacteria; phylum Bacillota_I; class Bacilli_A; order RF39; family UBA660; genus MGBC102946. The sequence continues at coordinate 15,586 of CANPBV010000027.1, forward strand.
TCAAATCCGCTTCTAACAAAAAACTTTTTTGAACTTCCAAGCAAGTATCATTAATATGATAATATTCTTTTTCAGAATCAAGTGTTTCTAATAATTTTGCTAACCCAACTATCCCTGCATTTCCTAAAAAATCATTCATTCTAAAAACTACATAATCATTCATTATTTTCCTCCTTCCTATTTCAATATTTTAAAGCTTCCAAATCCACTAGAGCGATGGCTACCTATTCCAGCTTTCCATAAAAAATCTAATAATTGTGGATTTCCTTTTAATTGAAATACGCCCAAAGAAGCATTGATACTATGATGATAAAGTTTTACTACCGTTTTTTTGTTTTTTAATGGAACGATATCAAAATCATCAACAGAAATAGGATATTCCAGTTTCTGTAGCATACTATTTAGATTCATTTTTAAAGTTTCCTTAAATTCAGTATCCTGATAAGTATAATAAATATCTTGATTTGTTTCTCTATTATGATTTCGCACAATAAGTGGAGATGACATTTGGATAATAATATTATCTTCATTCAAATATGTTAGTTGTCCTATTGTTACCCGATTTAGCTTCATTTGGTTATTTCGAAGAGGAAAAGCTATTGTTCCCATCCCTCTTAAAGCATTGCCCAAAAGGATCCCATCTTGCATATCGTAATCAGTAATATGAACGATTAACTTATTTGTTCCCAATATAATTTGATCTTTTAAAAATTGAGGAGAATCAAAATAGGTTGCAAATGTAAATGTTTTTAAAGCTGTATTTCCATCCTGATATAATTCATAATACATGTTTTCATCATAAGCTTCTAGCGCTTTTTTAAAAAAACTAACAATAAAGCTATGGTATTCTATTGGAATAATATTATTTTTTAGGGAAAACTCCAAATCTATTTTCATCTTTTCTTTTTCATTCTTATTTTTTAAAAAGGTTGTGTTAAACATAATAACTGATAAATCAAATATAACCAAATTTTAATAACGTTAAAACACATATTTTAAAATGGCTAATTATATTGGATTTAAAAATGATAATTTAAGTGCTTATCAGTCATAAAGTTGAACACAACTTTTAAAAAAGAGATATTCAAAAATAAAAACTACTTCCTTTCTACTACAATATTTCTCTTTATTTAAGAAGAATTAATACCTTCTCACAATTTCATAATTGGTGTTAGTATAGATATATAGACACGAAAATTTGAAAGGAATGGTATAATA
>CANPBV010000028.1 GCA_947572405.1 uncultured Mycoplasmatota bacterium
GAGTTTTAACAAACTGGATCTATAACACGTTTTATATTGACTTCAAAAACTGTCCATAGATAAGAGTATTATATAATTGAATCATTGTACAACCCCCTTTGTTATTTTCATTATAATAAAATGATATCAAAAAGAGGTTGTACAAAAAATATGAAAAGAACGTGTTATAAGAGGAGTTTTAACAAACTGGATCTATAACACGTTTTATATTGACTTCAAAAACTGTCCATAGATAAGAGTATTATATAATTGAATCATTGTACAACCCCCTTTGTTATTTTCATTATAATAAAATGATATCAAAAAGAGGTTGTACAAAAAATATGAAAAGAACGTGTTATAAGAGGAGTTTTAGCAAACTGGATTATAACACGTTTTATATAGATTTCAAAAACTGTCCGTAGGTAAGGTTTATAAAAAATAATACAAAAACGAGCTATCCTCAATTTCTAAATTTGAGAGAATGATAAACACTTGACACTTTATATTGTAAAGTGTCATTTTTTTACATTGTTTTCCTCAAAAAGCTGTCAAAAAGTATTTACAAAAAAATATCACTAGGGTAAAATAGTGGTACAGAGTGGATAGTAGTGGAAAAAAGTGGGTGATTCTGATGCTGATGGGGGAATATCATCATAATCTTGATGAAAAGAATAGATTAATTATTCCGTCCAAAATAAGAGAAGAGATGGGTGAATTATTTGTTTTAACGCGCGGTTTAGACAAATGCTTGTTCATTTATCCAAGAGAAGAGTGGAATCAGATTATCCTAAAGTATAAAGAATTGCCAAATACCAAAGAAGCTAGAAACTTTATGCGATTTTTTTTAGCAGGAGCAATAGAATGTAATTTTGATAAACAAGGACGAATTTCTATTTCCTCCCCACTTATGAAATATGCGGAATTGGATCATGAATGTGTTATTATTGGAGTCAATGACCACTTAGAGGTTTGGAATAAAGACCGTTGGGAAGATTTTATGGATGCAAATGAATATGAATTTTCTGATATCGCAGATCACTTATTTTCTCCTAATATGAATTAGGACTAGGAGGGATTTATGCATAAAAGTGTATTATTAGAAGAATGTATTTATAATTTATCCTTAAAGGAAGATAGTGTCATTGTCGACTGTACACTTGGATTTGCAGGACACAGTAGTGAAATATTAAAAAAAATAACAAGAGGCAAATTGTATGCATTTGATCAAGATCCAATTGCGATAGAAAACAGTAAAAAAAGACTTGAAACAATTGCTTCTAATTATGAGATTATTGAAAGTAATTTCGCCTATCTGAAAGAAGAATTAACAAAACGAGGAGTAACCTCAGTTAATGGAATTTTATTTGATTTAGGAGTTTCAAGTCCCCAATTGGATGAGGCAGAAAGAGGCTTTAGTTTTCATAAAGATGCTAGATTGGATATGAGAATGAATCCGAATCAGAAACTTTCGGCATATGAAATTGTTAACACCTATTGTTACGAAGATTTGGTACATATTTTTTATACATATGGTGAAGAAAAATATAGTGCTAGTATAGCAACAGCAATTATTAAAAATAGACCAATTGAGACTACTTTGAAATTGGCAGAAATTATAAAAAATAGCGTTCCAGAAAAGTATAGGAGAGAAAAGCATCCCGCTAGAAAAGTATTTCAGGCAATTCGAATTGAAGTAAATGATGAATTAAATGTTTTAAAAAAGGCAATCAATGATGCATTAGAGCTTATTGATGTCGGTGGTAGAATTTGTGTCATTACATTTCATTCATTAGAGGATAAAATCGTAAAAAAAATATTTAGGGAAGTAAGTAGTATCCCAGCAGAATTAAAGAAACTTCCGATGATACCAGAGGAATTGCAAGCCAAATATAAAATTATAGGGACAGTGGAACCAGATTCGGAAGAGTTATTAGAGAATAACCGAGCGAGGAGTGCGAAACTAAGAATCTTAGAAAGAATAAAAAGGTGAGAAAATGGCAAAAAGAAAGGTGAGAACAATACGTTTTACTAAGGGAGAACGTTTGGTGTATTTGAGCGCAATAGTGGCAACCGTGATGACGTTTGTTCTTCAGGTTTTTTGCAGTGCTAATGTTGGGAACTTAAATATGAATATAGAAGGGCTTCGTTCAGAAATAACAGCACAAACAAAGAAAAACGAAAGTTTTGCTATGCAAATTAGTGAATTAACTTCATTTGATAAAGTAAAAGAGGTTGTAAAAGAAATGGGACTGGCTTATAATAATGATAGTATTGTTATCATAAATGAGTAGAGGTGGACCAGTGAAGGAAAAGAAAGAAAAAAAGAAGCAAGCTTGGTATTATCCAAAGAGGTTGTTTTATCTCTTTCTTTTTTGCATTCTACTTCTTTATATTCAATATGGTTATTTATCATTATCTTCTAATGTATATGGAGAAAATATGGATTTATTTGCTAGAAATCGAGATACAGCAAGAACCATTTTACCAGCCAAAAGAGGAACGATTTTTGATAGTGAAGGAAATACATTAGCATTGAATGTAGCTTCTTATACAGTCATTGCTTATTTGGATGAATCAAGAACAACTGATCCTAAAAATCCAAAGCATGTAGTGGATAAAGAAAAAACAGCAGAAGCATTAGCGCCAGTTTTATCAATGGAAAAAGATACTTTATTGCGTTTATTAAGTGTGGAAGGCGTATATCAAGTAGAACTAGGTCCAGGAGGGCGAGGTATCAGTGAATTAAAAAAAGAAGAAGTAGAAAGTTTAGGTTTAGATGGCATAGATTTTATCGCAAATTCTAAACGCTATTATCCAAATGGAGATTTTGCCTCTTATATTATTGGGTATGCAAAATCTTATCCAATAAAATTGGATTATGATAGTAACAATGAATTAACAGATGAGGAAATAAAAGAAAAATTGAAAGAAAATCCAAAATATAAATATCGTAACTCTGAAAAAATAGTTGGGGAACTTGGAATAGAACTAAAATTTGATGAATCATTAAAAGGAACAGATGGGAAACTAATTTATCAAAGAGACAAATATGGATATAAAATTCCAGATACAAAAGAAGATAGAACAGATGCAGTGGATGGGAATGACATTTATTTAACCATTGATTCGGCAATTCAGCGTTTTGTAGAAGGTGCTTTAAAAGAAGAAGCTGCAATTTATACTCCAGAGTGGATGATGTTAACCGTTATGGATGCAAAAACGGGAGATATTTTAGCGGCTGCATCAACTCCATCCTTTGATCCAAATATAAGAAATATTGTCAATTATGAAAATCCACTTACTTCTTATCTTTATGAACCTGGATCAACAATGAAAACATATACATACATGTGCGCTATGGAAAAAGGAACTTATAAAGGAGACTCTACTTATTCATCTGGTTCCTATCAGATTGGAGAAGATACCATTCAGGATTGGAATTCAGGGAAAGGATGGGGAACCATTACTTTTGATAAAGGATATGAATATTCTAGTAACGTAGGAGCTGTAAATGTAGTAAACCAATTTATTACGAAAAATGAGCTTAGGGACTGTTTAGAAAAATATGGGTTTGGCAATTCAACGGGGATCGAACTTCCCAGAGAATTATCTGGAAGTATTAAATTTACATATCCAGTAGAAGTAGCAGCTGCTTCCTATGGTCAGGGAATAACAACGACTGCAATCCAACAGTTGCAAGGCCTTACCCTTATTTCTAATAATGGGAAAATGTTGACTCCTCATATTGTTAGTAAAATTGTGGATCCAAATACTGGAGAAACTATATATGAAAGAAAAATAGAAGAAAGTGAACAAATTATAAGTAAAGATACCGTTGATAAAATGAAAGATCTTATGTATAATGTTGTCCATAATCGTGAACAAGGATCTACTAGTGGAATATTATATGATATTGAAGGATTTGAAATTATTGGAAAAAGTGGTACTGCCCAAATTTATGATTCAAAAAATGGTGGATATTTAAAAGGAAGTAATGATTATATATTTTCATTTGGTGGAATGTATCCCAAAGAAAATCCAGAAATCATTATTTATGGTGCTGTGAAGCGTCCAGCAATTGGACAAAATACAGCGATTGCAAAAGCAACTCAATCTGTAATGAAAAGCATTGCTAAATACCGCAATATGTTTTCTGATGAAGGAACTGTTTCTAATAATGAAAAATATCAAATGGAATCTGTTATAAATCGGTTTACAGCAGATGTAAAAAATGGACTGTCGTCTAAGGGAATGAAAGTTGTAACAATTGGAAATGGAGAAAGGATTATATCTGCTTATCCAAGTGAAGGAACAACTATTATTAATGGAGATAGAATATTTTTAATTACAAATGATAATAATATTACTTTAGAAAATTTAAAAGGTTGGAGCCGAATTGATGCCATGAATTATTTAAATCTACTTGGCTTTAATGTATCATCAACGGGATATGGGTATGTAGATACACAAAGTTTAGAGGCAGGAACGATAGTTACGAAAGGAATGGAAATTTCTCTTACCTTGGTTGATAAGTATAATTTTTCATCGGATATAAAAGATGGAAACGGATAAGTAAAAAATTTAGAAAGTAAAGTTGACCCATAAACCATTTAGAATTCCAAAAGAGTTGTCAGAGGGAATCATAACAAAAATCATATTTGATCTTGTTATCGCATTTGACAATTTTTTTGATTCATATTACACTTATAATGAGGGGGGAGGACATGAAATATTTAAAAACAAATATCCTTATGACCTTCCTTTTTTGTATTTTATGGAGTGGATGTCATAAAGATAAACTATTACCAAGTCCAGTAAAAATATCTTTTATTGCTTGTGGAGAAGCAGATATCACATTAATACAGAATCAGAAACATACCATATTAATTGATACAGGAGAAGATACCTGTACGCATACAGTAATTGATTACTTGGAAAAAAATATTGGGTCAATCGATCTTATGATCTTAACCCATCCAGATAAAGATCATATAGGAAATGCAGTCGCAATTATGAAAAGATGGGACGTCAAAGAGGTTTATGCAAGTAATTATTTCAAACATTCTAAATTAGAAGAAGAATTACTTACCTATGTAAAATCGAATAATATTAAATATAAGACATTAGAAAAACAAAAAAATATAATATTGGGTGATTTGAATATTTTAATAGAACCAGCCAAAAAAAAATATGATAGCGCCAATAATTCTTCTTTACTTACCTATGTCAAAGTGGGAAAGATGAGAATCTTTTTTGGGGCTGACATTAAAAAGCAAAGAATAGAGGAAATATTAGATCAAGGAAATTTAAAAGCAGATATTGTAAAGCTTCCTTATCATGGAAGATATATTTCAAACCTGGAGGAATTATTAAGAAAATTAGATCCAGAACTGATCATTGTGACATCCGATCAAATGGATTTAGAAACAAGGAAATTGTTAGGAAAATTAAAAATGGATTATGAAGAAACATTACAAACAATTGTGATTGAAACGGATGGTGTTTCGTGGAAAAGAGGAGTGTAAATGGAAGAAAAATGGGTTTTAAAAACAATGAAAGATGGAAGTGAAGTTACTGTACGAGATTTACAATTAGCAATATTAGAAATTATGGATGAAATACACCGAGTATGTGTTAAAAATGATATTCCTTACGCATTAATTGCTGGATCTGCACTTGGTATTTGTAACTATCAGGGATTTATTCCATGGGATGATGATATTGATATGTGTATTGAAAGAAAAGATTGGGAACGTTTTATCAAAGCATTAGAAAAAGATATGGATCAAAAATTTTATTTTCAATGCTTTGAAAATGATAGTAAATACAATGTTTTGATTCCCTCTATGAAAATCAGAAAAAGAGGTACTTATATTGAAGAAGTAAATACCTTACTTAAAAATAGATGCAAATCAGGAGATGGCATTTTTGTTGATGTTGTCATTTATGATAGTGTGTCAGATAACAAATGGGTAGACGAATGGAATCGGTTTAAAATTCGAGCTTTAATGCCTATTATGGTATTATTAGACAATTTGCATATGAACCCAACATTATTAAAAAAATGGGTATTAAAAATATCTGAAAAATATGCGAAGCGCAATGAAAAAAGTAACCTTGCTTCACAAACGATTGCAATTCCATGGGAAAAATTTTTCAAAGAACCAAAATTTTTAAAAGAAGATGTTTATCCGTTTACACTTTATGATTTTGAAGGGAGAAAATATTATTCTTATCATAATATCAAAAATGTTGTAACTGCTTGGTATGGACCCAACTGCTTAAAAAAATGGGATGGGGAAAAATGGTATGATCCACTACCAAAAGAAAAAAGACATCCTAAGCATGCGATGGACATTAATTTAAATGGAGAAGGTCCAGAAGAATAAACATCCAAATGAATTAGAGAGTTTACAAAAACATAATTGTTTCTCTACGATACCATTTTGATAATAAAATCATTATTTCTTTCAGACGAAAAAGATATATATGAAAAACTATATCAAGTGAATCAAATTTGCGTTTGTATCTAGTCCAAATGAAGTATCCTTTATTAGATACTTTTTTCTTTACATTCCCTTTTCAAATCAATCAGGTAAATATAGAAAAAATAAACATATTATGATATGATAAATACGAATATAAAAGGAGGAAAACTATGTTTCGATTTGATAGAAAAAAAATAAAACAAAATGGCTTATTGATCATGATATTATTGATTGCTGTCATCGTATTAATAGGAATTGGTTTGCTCCTTAACAAAGTGGAAAATCAAAATTTGAAAGAAACAGACTTAGAAGAAACTGGAGATAGTAAGGTAAATTCTTTGGTGATTAATGAAATCATGTCTTCCAATGGTGGAGCCACCTCTGCCCCTGATGGCGGAATTTATGATTGGATTGAATTATATAATGGAAATAATTACGATATTCATTTATCAAATTATGGCTTATCCGATGTAGCAGATAAAACAAAATGGGTTTTCCCAGATATAACCATTAAAGCAAAATCATATTTGGTTGTATATCTATCTGGAACGAAACAAGAAGGTCTTTACGCTAATTTTAAACTCAGTAGTAGCGGAAAAGAAACACTTTCATTAAAAAACAAAAATGGAAAAGTGATTGATGCTGTGGAAACTGTTTCTTTAAATAAAAATCAAGTAATGGCCAGAAACAATGATGGAAAATGGGTGATAACGAGTTCTTCTACCCCTGGATTTATGAACACAGAAGAAGGTAGAACTGCTTATATAGAATCGATAAAAGCAGAAACAAGTGATCTAGAGATTACAGAAGTATTACCAAATAATGCAGGGCACTTTAAGGACCAATATGGAAACTATAGTGGTTATATAGAAATTAAAAATAAGACGAATAAAATAGTTTCCCTAAAAGAATATGGTTTAGGAGGAGACTTAATAACACCATTCAAGTGGCAATTTCCAAACATTAAAATTGGTCCAAACGAAACAAAAGTTATTTACACATCAGGAAAAAATGATACAGAAAAAGAATTACATGCAAACTTTAAATTGACTTCTAAAAACGGAGTTGCCATTTTAACAAAAGCAGGAAAAATTGTGGATCAAGTCACCTATCATAATTTAGAAAATGGGTTGGCTTTCATCAAAGAAAACAAATGGATTATAAGCGGAAAAATTAGCCCAGGATATCCAAATACAACAGAAGGATTAGAAAATTTTTCAAAAAAACATTTAAAAAATAAGGATGGATTAATCATCAATGAAATTATGAATCATAATACTTCCTATCTTGCACAAAATGGAAATCAGTACTATGATTGGATAGAGCTTAAAAATAACTCTAAAAAGGATATCAACCTAAAAAATTATTATTTAACAACCAATGATAGTAGACCAAATGAATGGCAACTCCCTGACATTACGCTATCACCAGGAGAATTATATATTGTGATAGCATCAGGGGATGCCGATTTGTCAAATAAGAGTTATCAGCATACAAATTTTAAATTATCAGAAACAGAATCCCTTTATATTACAGATGGGAAAAATATTATAGATTCGATGTTTATATCAGAAGTTCCATTAGAATATAGTATGGGTAGGGGAGAAAATTATGGATTTTTCTATTTTAGTAAACCGACTCCCAAAGGAAAAAATGGAACTGGGATTCTTCAAGTAGCATCCAAAACAGAAGTAAGTCAAGCAGCAGGAATTTATAATAATTCGGAAGGAATGAATCTAGAAATAAAGGCAAATGGGACAATATATTATACATTAGATGGAAGTGTTCCAAGCACAAAATCTAGTAAATATACTGGTCCTATTTTTCTTAAAAAGACAACCGTAGTAAAGAGTATCAATGTAGAAGAGGGAAAAATAGATAGTCCAGTTACAACCAATAGTTATATTATTAATGAAAATCATACACTACCTGTTATGTCAGTTTCCCTTAACCCGAATGATTTTAAGAGAGTGAGTTCTAATAGTTGGACTGACTTAGAAGTAGCAAGCTATGCTGAGTTTTACGAAGATGGGAAAAGCTTTTCTATTCCATGTGGGTTTCGTTTATTTGGTGGTTCTACAAGGGGGATGGCCAAAAAAAGTTTTTCATTAAAATTTAAGAAAAAATATGGAGAAGCCAGTTTACATTATCCGGTATTTGACAATCGAGATTTTTCTATCTTTAATACATTAGTATTAAGAAGTGGATCACAAGATAGTGAAAATGCATTCTTGAGGGATATCCTAACAACCTCATTAATGGAAGATAGTGAAGCAGAAGTTCAAAGTTATAAATCTATGATTTTATATATCAATGGGGAATATTGGGGGGTCTATAACATTAGAGAAAAAGTAGATGATGAATTTCTAAGTAATCATTATAATGTAGATGGGAGCAAAGGAAATATTACAAGAACGGATTATTTAGTAAGCCTTGGAACAAACAAAGAGTATCAAGATATTGTCAATTATGTGAGCACTCATGATATGAGTAAAAGTTCTAATTATGAATATGTAAAAACAAAGGTGAATATCAATAGCCTAATTGACTTTTGGGTAGGAGAAATTTATACAACCAATAATGACATTATCAACAGTAGAGTTTTTTCCCACCCTGATATAGATGATGGGAAAATGCATTTTATTTTTTATGATTTAGATTACTCTATGTATTTTCCAGAAAATAATTATTATACATTTATGACAAATCCTGAAGGAATGAGTGATTTTAAAGTGCCAACAGTATTTATGATAAATATGTTTAAAAGTAAAGACTTTAGGAATGATTTTGTAGAAAGATTAAGTTGGAATTTAAAAAATATATGGAAAAAAGAACATGTTTTAGATAGATTAGATGAAATTTATAACAAATTAAAACCTGAAATGGAGCGAAATCAAAAACGTTGGGGAATGACAATGAAAGATTGGGATGACAGTATAAAAATAGTTAGAGAATATATTGAGAAAAGGGAAGGATACTTACTTAGGCAAACAAAGAGCTTCTTTCATTTGAGCAATGCTGATATGGATAAGTATTTTGGTGATATATGAGAAAATATAGACATGAGTTAAAATATATCATTGGTAAAGAACAGGCCTTGATATTACAAACACGTTTAAATAGCATTATGGAAATTGATGCGAATTCAGTGAATCAAGATTATACCTATAAAATTAGAAGTTTATATTTTGACAATGATAGCTCAGAAGCTTATTATGAAAAGCTAAATGGAGTATTATATCGGGAAAAATATCGAATTCGGTATTATAATGATGATGACAGTTTTATTCGTTTGGAGCGTAAACTAAAACACAATAATATGACTTCTAAAGATCAAATTCTCATAACGAGACAAATTTGTGATAAAATAATAAATGGAGAAGTAGAAACATTAGCAGGAACTGGTCTTTTGGAAGAATTTTTAAATGATATTAAAAGAAAGCATTTAAAACCATCAGTCATTGTAGACTATACAAGAATCGCTTATACGTATCCCATTTCAGAAGTTAGAATTACATTTGATTCTAAAATAAAATCTGGAAGATATAATTATGATTTATTTGATTATGAACTTCCAACAATACCAGTAATAGAAGATAAAGATGTTGTATTGGAGGTAAAATTTAATGAAGTTTTACCAGAGGCGATCTCTATTATTTTATCTACAATTCCAATGGCTAGGCAAGCAATATCCAAATTTGCCCTTTGCAGGAGTATAAAATAGGAGGAATTTTTATGAATTTTATGGATATGATAAAAAAAAGTGTGGTAGAAGAATTTACAGGGACAATTTCTGTCGACAAAATGATTCTATCCTTAATCGTTGCATTTTTAATCGGATTATTTATAGTTTACATCTATAAAAAAACATATACAGGAGTTGTATACTCAAAATCGTTTTCACTTTGTATTATATTACTTGCTATGGTAACAGCGATGATTATTAGAACAATTAGTTCTAATCTAGCACTTTCTCTAGGGATGGTAGGAGCATTATCAATTGTTCGTTTCAGGACTGCTGTAAAAGAACCTGTTGATACTGGATTTATGTTTTGGGGCATAACAGCTGGAATTATGTCTGGCGCAGGATTATATTTCGTATCAATATTAGCTTCTATTTTATTAGGATTATTATATGTAATTAGTTATAGTATGGGATTTAAAGTGAGTTCCAATTATTTACTGATCATCAAATATGAAGCAGGAGCTCATAGTGAAGTCAATAAGATCATGAAGAAAATCAATAAAAAGAAATTAAAAAGTAAAACATTGACGAAAAATGTTATAGAACTTACATTTGAAGTGGAAGTAAAAGATATAAAAGATGATTTCATCAATCAATTTCAAGGAATAGAAGGAGTAAAAACAGCAAGTTTAATTAGTTACCAAAATGATTTTGGGGCATAGATAGGAGGCTTTTATGGAAAGGGAAGAAAAAAAAGAATCAAAAACAGCACTAGAAGAGTCAGTATATTCCTCTCTTAACATTGGCAGTTTTTTAGAATTAAAAAGGAAAGAAAGAGACTTAGATAGAAAAAAGGAAACCTCTAACGAGTCAAAAAAAGAAGTTGTCAAAGTAACTCCACTTGTCAAGGAGGAACCCAAAAAAGAGATCATTACAAAAAAGGTAGTAGCAGCAGTAGAAGAAAAAAAAGTAGACCCAAAAAAGGAAATGGTTCAAAAAGAAGCGCAAAAAAAAGCAGTAAAAACGGAGGAAAGAAAAAACTCTAGCATTCCTAAAAAAGATGTTGAAGAAACCAAACGGGATCTTCATGAATTGTTGAAAAAAAGAAAGGAAGAATTAGCAAAAGAGTCCGCAAAAAAGGAAAAAGTAAAAATTGAGGAAGAAAAAAAGGAGGAGACTTCGAAACCCGTTCGAAAGATGGAAAAAGAAACACGAAAAGAAGAAGTATCGGATAGGGAAAAGGAACAGAAGAATCGTCAAAAAGAAACTCAGGAAAAAAACTTTCAAAAAGAACAAATGAACAGTAGGAAGAAGAACAAGAAGCAAAAAGAAGCCTCTACAAAACTAGGAAAGGGCCTTATCATTGGAATTATCATTTGCGTTATCATGGATTTATTTGCTTGCACAGGACTTTTCTTAACTTATGGACCAGTTTCGTATTTTAGAAATTTGTTAGTAACTTCAGCAATGACAACCATGAGTCATAAATATTTAGCAAGAACTTTTTATAGTGATAAAACGATTGAAAAAATATTAAGCAATAATGTAGTAAAAGAGGTAGATGAAAATACTGATAGTAGTGATATTAACTTTGCAGATGGAAAAGACACAGGCGAGTATGCTTCCATTTATGAAGAACAAATTTTAAAAAGAGATAAAAACCAGTTGTATAAAGTTATTGATATTGAAGAAAAAAATTATAGAGGCTATTTGGTCGCCATTTATGATGCTTCCCGGATTCAACTGGTAGGTGCTTCTAATAAAACTAATTATGGTGGTGCCTTTTTAACCAATATTGCAAAACGAGAGGGAGCAAAAGTAGCCATGAATGCGAGTGGTTTCTTTAATGGAGGCGATAAGGGGAGTACTGCAGTTGGAACAGTCATTATGGATGGAAAAGTTGTATTAAATGGTGGTGCTTCTGGATATGGAGGGGGTCTTTCGGGATTTAATAAAGATCATGTTTTAGTTTTGACAAGAGATGATCCTGCAACCGCCATTAAAAAAGGGATGGTAGATGCAGTTGAATTTGGACCTTTTCTAATCGTGAATGGAAAAGCAGCAGAAATTAAAGGAGATGGAGGATGGGGACTTGCCTCACGAACCGTTTTAGCCCAAAGAAAAGATGGAATTGTATTGTTCTTAGTAATCGATGGAAGACAAATGGGGTATAGTCTTGGAATTGATATGAATGGTCTCATTAAAATTTTAAAACGATATAATGCTCACAATGCAGTCAATTTAGACGGTGGTGGGTCCACTACCCTAGTAGTAGAGGAAAAACTGACTAATCGTCCATGTTGTTCTGTAGACCCAACTAGTAAGCAACGTTATGTTCCAAATGCTTGGATTGTAAAATAAGATGCGAAGCATCTTTTTTCAATCATTTATGAAAACAAAATCCAATCAATAAAAAGTCCATATATTACCCATATTATAATGTTGATTTTCAAACAAACATTAAGAAGTAAATATATGAACTATGAGAAGAACATGCCTATATAAGTAAATTGAAAGAAATGAATGTATCTATCAGAGAAAGAGTTAAATGAAGTCCATCTACTTTTTCTGAATAAAAAAATAGTGATAGAAAATATCAAGGTAGAAGAATAGATTGTATATCCAAAAACACGACTTTTATAAATCGTGTTTTCTTAAGTGAATGACATTGCAAATATTTGCTGTTTTTTTAGATGGTATCTTATTTATCCAAGGGCAATATCTAAAATCATCATAATAGAAAACCCAATTAAAGTAAATAATGCCATCAAATCTTTTTTCTTGTTGGTTTGACTTTCTGGAACAAGTTCTTCAACAACTACATAAATCATAGCTCCAGCAGCGAATGCTAGTAAAAATGGTAATAAAATTCGAACTTTCATTACTAAAATAGCGCCTATAACACCTGCAATTGGTTCCACAATACCACTTAATTGCCCCACAAAGAAAGCTTTATTTCTGCTCATTCCATCTCTTCTAAGAGGCATACTCACAGCAGTTCCTTCTGGAAAATTTTGAAGTCCAATTCCCAAAGCTAAGGTCCAAGCAGCTGCCAATGTTGCACCCTCTAACCCATAAATGACAGAACCAAAAGCTACTCCAACAGCCATACCTTCTGGGATATTGTGTAAAGTAATAGAACTTACTAACATAATAGAGCGTTTTAAGCCAGATACCTTATTTGATGATTTTTTTTCAAAAATGTCATATAGTTTATCCCCAATAAATAATAATAATCCGCCACAAAAGAAGCCAATGAAAACAACAAGCCATGGAATTAAATTTAGACTTTCTGACATGGTAATAGCTGGTGCGATGAGAGAAAAGAAAGAAGCAGAAATCATAACACCTGCTGCAAAACCAAGCATTCCATCCATTAAATTTTTATTAATTTTTTTAAAAAAATAAACGAAAGAAGCCCCAATTGCAGTAATACTCCAAGTAAATAAAGTCGCAAGTAGTGCTTGCCAAATAGGATTCAAAGATAATATATAATCAAACATAAGTAACCCTCCACAATATAGAATATTCTAAATTGCGAAATGGGAATGGGCACTGTCAAGTATGAGTAAGATGAAATAAAAAAATTTTAAAAAATTTCTCTTGTATAAAAAAAATGCGTTATAATAAAAATATAGGAGCGGTGTGTCAGTTCGGCGTATGTCATATAATTAGTGGGAAGCCAGTCTGATAATCCCTAGCAGAGATAGAGTCAAAGGGAAAACAAGAATTTGAGCTGTAACGCGAAGGTGTGAAGTTATTGAGCCTCGTAAAAGTATATATAGATAGCTACTGATGTTATCGCTCCAACAGTAAGTAATATCGATAATATCGTTAATACAAGATATTATGAGAAATCTACTGAGGTCTTTAGGACATGCGAGTTTTACATTGTTATTACATGTGTACCTGAGAGAACTTATAACAGGTTTAATACACCAATAGTAATGGTAATGAATATACCAGGACTTGAATAACCCGAGAGTTAATAAAATAATAAGAGAAGTTCCAATTGCTAAACCTAAAATAGATAAAGATATTTGGTGTTGGAATATATAAGATTATTTGAAGAGCCTATTGTCTTAGTAGGGCACGATGGGTTCTGTGAGGGGAGATGGGACAATCCCACTAGCTAAGGAGAAAGAGAGGTGTTGTCGAGACTTGTCTACTCGACATATCTATGAAGAAAGTAATTCTTTTATGTAGTCTATTCATTTTCATTTCAGGTTGTGGAACGAAAAACATTTTAGCGGATGATTATGTTGTGAATACAACTGGAAAAATGAACTGTAATCAGGAAGCCGAGCTTTATTATAGTGATGGAGAAAAAATCGTTTATTTGGTTTGCTTAGAAGAAGTTACTTTGATTGATAAAAAAGGTGAAATGACGCTTCGAGAATTTTTTGAACATTATGATACTGTAGAAATTCCAATGGATCGCCTAACATCCCCGCTTTTAATAGAACAACAGTTATTTGATGGAGGTACTAGAATTTATAAAGATGATCCAGAGGAACAATATACAAGTGATGGAATTACAGTCATAAAATGTCATACTATGGAAAATAATAGAGATTATTATATTGGTCCTAAAGACTTAAAAGTAGAAAGTATTAAAAATGGTTATTGTGGAAAAGGTGGTTTATAATGAGAAATTGTTTACGATGTGAAAAAGAAATGGTAGAAGATTTAGATATTAAGGTGGAAGGTGCAGCATATGGCGTAAAAGTAACAGAACAAGGAATCTTTAAAGGAAACTTAGGAAAAGTCAAATGCGCAGTTTGTCCTGAATGTGGATATATAGAGCCCTACATAGAAGATCCTTCAAAAATCAAAATTAATTCAAAATAGAGTTTCAAAAAGATGCAAACGAATAAAAGGTTGTATTTTTTTGTTTGGCAATTCATAAAATTCAACACTATCTTGTTTTCAAAAAATTTGATATGATACTATTTGAACATTATGTAGAAGAGGGGAAATCTTTATGTACTATCCAAGACAACTTCCATATTTATTAGACAAAGAATTTCTGGAGAATATAGAATATAAAGAATACCATATTGAAGAATTAAAAAAGGATATTATGTGTATTTGGACTATGAAATCAAAAAAGAAAATCGAGAAAACAATCTACAATTATATATTGCCTGATGCTTGTATCGATATTGTCATTGATTTTCGTTGTTCTACTATTTCATTTGCAGGTTTTAGTAAAGAGACAATTCCTTTTGAATTAAATGAAACAATAGAGTATCTTGGGGTCCGTTTAAAACCTAGTATTTTTTATGCCCTGTTTTACGTTGATGCTAGTAGTATTATGGATGCACCTATCGATTTTTTCATACTAGAAAAGGAGAGTCATCTAGAAACCATTTTTGATATAGAGAATATGGAAGAAAGGATTGATCTTTTAAAACAATATTTATTAATGAAAATGAAGGAAAATTTTAGTAGAAAATATGTTGATATTGTAAATGAGTTATATCAAAATCCAAGGGAACAAACAGTAGCAGCAATTGCAAAACGTTTTGGATATGATAAAAGACACCTATTTCGAATTTTTAAAACGCAGTATGGGGTCTCGCCCAAAGTATTACTTAATATATTAAGGTTACACTTATGTCTTACATTGCTATTAGAAAGAAAAACATTACAAGATATCTTAGAAATTTGTGGTTTTTATGACCAATCCCATTTTATTAGAGAAATAAAAAAATATACAGGTTTTTCTCCATTAGAATTACTAGAAGTATTAGGATAAAAAATGTCCTTTTTTTACAATACAAATGATTGGATATTCTTTATAATCATATTTGGAGGGATTTGATATGTATGAAACAATAACACCAAATATTATGGTAGAAAATGTAGCAGAAACCATTAAATTTTATGAAGAAAAATTAGGATTTAAAAAAATATTAAGTGTTCCAGAAGAAGGGACAATACTTAACTTTGCTATTGTAGGGAAAGATAATATTACAATTATGTTTCAGGAACAGCAAAATTTGATGGAAGAATATCCAAGTTTAAAAATAGAAAAGATAAAACCAACATTTACTTTATTTATTACCGTTCAAAATGTATTGGAATTATGTGAAAAATTAAAAGGTGAAGTAGAATTTGCAAAAGAGCTTCATCAGACATTTTATGGAAAAGATGAATTTGCTATCTTTGATAATAATAGAAATATTTTAACGATTTCAAATTAAGCAATATCGCAACTATGGCGCAGAATTTTGTGTAACAAATCTCAGGATAAAAACATGAAAAAAAGAAGAAATGGTTATAAGGATCTTAAGATAAAAG
>CANPBV010000029.1 GCA_947572405.1 uncultured Mycoplasmatota bacterium
CACGATGCGTATCTACGGCATACAGAAAAACTGCTGGTCGATCAATTCCTACAACAGCACAATCAAAGTGACGGATATCTCCGTTAAGCATTAAAGATTAAGACACTTCATAATAAGTTAGTATAACTTCTGTGTAAGCTAAAAATGAAGTCCGAATAACTTCAAAAAGCAAATATAGGCAGATAAATATCACAGGCAAGATATTTGGAAGTAAATGTTATTTGTTGTCAAAAATTAATTCAAAATTAAGAATTAATGAAAAGAATGTTATTTTTTAATAAATTTATAAATTAAAATAAATACATTTTGTAAAATCAACATAAAGAATTAAATTTGCAAAACAATTCTCTACGCGCAGAAGTCTGATAAGGTCAATTAAATTAGACTGAAGGGAAATGCGGGAGGGAAACTGACATATTTTAATGGAGCGTCTTTTGCGCTTCGACCCATGCCTGCTGAAACTTGGCGGTTAAGGTTATAGACATGGATTGAAGCAACAAAGATGCTCACGGCTGGTTATAGGCTGCCATATATTCTGGAGTAGAATTATGGAATAACTATATACCTACACGTGGGCTTCTGTGTTGCTTGTCCTTTCTATAACAGGCAACGCCAAGGCCTCAGCAGGTGGGACAAGCAAAAAAGTGGATCCCACGTTTTCTATTTTTTATGTCTTGTATTGCAATATCTAAATTTAACTAAATATTCAAGAATATATATACTCCGATGCCAGGGATTCAGACGGATTAAGAAATTGTTTTTAATTAACAATGGCACCGATTAATCTTCCATGGAATAAGCATGAAATTGCACTGCTCCTTGCCTATTGTATTATGATATATAATGGTGCGATTTCTATGAAAAATGCTATTTCGATTTTGTCGAAAAGGTTGCGTTATTCGATGGAGAAAATGGGAATCAAGGTTAGTGAAACTTATAGGAATGAAAATGGAATTGCTCTTCAGATACAATCCATGAATTGTTGTCTATTTGGAGCAAAAAAAGGAATTAAGTGCAAAACTTTGTTATTTAAGGATATTGCATCATTATATAATTCTGATAAAAAAGTATTTGCAGAATTATTGGAGTGTGCCATAAGGAAATATCCATTTGTAAAATTGGACGCAATATGTGATGGAACTGTTAACGTAGATTTAGTGGAATGTTATTTGAAAAAAATGCTGCATGATTTACAAAATAATAAAAGGAAAAATATAATAAAAAAAGATTCAATGATAGGTTCTACAAGAAAATATCCGATTATAATTAATTCAAATTATAGATATATGGATATGTGGGATAAAATGTTGGATAATATTTATAAATTTTTTAATCAAGGCAATAATAAATTTCCATTAGTATTATTATTTAATAGTTTTAGAATTGATCTAAAGAATATAAATGTTTGTAATATTGCCGAATTAAAGCAATTGCTTCAAGAAACATATCCATCATGGATTTTTATAGATTATAATATCATATATATAGACAAAACTCCATATTCAGATGAATATGCTAATACGATAATTGATAATCATGGTGAAGACGAGATTAATGAGCCGAAAAAACTTGTTGAGCCTAATGAAAAAATTGATTCTGAAAATGTTGCTGATGATTATTATGTTATTGAATTGAATAGTGATAAAAATGAAAATAAAAAAGCTATAGATTATGAATTAAGTACAAAGATTGTTGACTATATTAAGGAAAAGGAGATACAAAATATACATACGATACCAATTGTAAATATTTACTACGCATTTAAAGAGGATTTGATTCGGCAAGGAATAGGTAATGTATATGAATTGAAAAAAAGATTAAAGTGTACTTTCCCTAATTGGAAGTTTTATAAATTTGATATTATGATTGAAAGATCATATTCGAATGAATATGATGTACATTATTATGCAATATCTTCAAAGAGAAACTTAAATGATAAAGAGTCTGTTTTTTCTGACACTGATGATAAAAATGCAGATAAAGTTAAAAATTATTATCCTAAATTGACAAATTCCTTAAAGTGGAGAATAAAGGAAAGGGTTTCATTGACTCTTGCTGATCAAAATGTGGTGTCATTGGAAAATATATATATATATTATAAGAAGGAATTAAATGAAATTGGTATTTGTGGATATAATGATTTGAAGGAAATGTTGAATGTCGTATTCCCTCAGTGTAAATTTGATAAAAATAAATTAATATCAATAGAAGAAAAACAGCCTTCTAAATGTAATGATTTATCAGAAAATATATTAGGATATAATAACATACTTGCAAAAACGAATAAATTCCAAAATTTAGATAATCATAATGAATTAAAGGATAAAATTTATAGGTTTGTTATTGAAAAACAACAAAATAAAGCAGTTTCAATATCATTTAAAACTATTTATTTGGAATTTAAGCAAGATTTGGCTAAAAAAAGAATTTACAATTATATTTCATTAAGAGAAAAACTGAAAGAGTGGTTTAAGGAGTGGTCTTTTACAAGTAGTCATATTGTAATTTTAAAATTCAATCATGATAGAATTCCTCATGTTTCCAATGATATAGAAAGTAATGTAAAAAGGATTAATATTGTAAAATCAAAAATATCGGAAGATATAGATAAGCATACAATTGAAGAGAATGAAAAAGTTTGTTTAATAACAAAAATAGATAAGCAAGAAGACAAGGAAAATCAAAGTGTTTCTAACATCAAGGAGGATGCAACTTCGATGTTGGAAAAAGTACTTTATACGAAATTTGCTGTCGGTTATAGATTGGGTTCTATAATTGAAAGAAAAAAACTCATGCGTTTTTATAAAGAAATAAGCGGAGAGGATTTGGATGTCATTCCTGAAAATATTGATGATTTAGTATCAAAATATGGGATTGTTTATAATATTAAGGTCTATTTCCCAAAATTAATGCTTTCTGATAATTATCGGAATACATTACAAAAATATATTACAGAATTATTTGATGGAGGATTAGAGTATATAGATTATTCAGTAATACTATCGAAATTTCATGATGAATTTTTAGATTCACAGATTGGAAATAAGGATTTGTTGAAAGAATATATGAATTATTATTTTCCAAAATGGATTTTTAAGAAGGAATATGTATGTGTTGATAGTAGAGTAGAGCCAAATGTTGAAGAAGAAGTTATTGCATTTGTAAAAGCACAAGGTTGTCCTGTTTCTGAATCTGCTGTAAAGACGGGATTATATCATATTTCAGAGGATAAAATACATCAGATATTTTCTTCCAATACTAATATTCTTATATCTACTTCTCGTTCTTCGGAGCGTTTTCATATAGATAATTTTGAGATAACTGATAATGATCTATTTAAAATATATGATATTTTGGATAGGGCAATTAAAGAGGAGGAATATATGAGTTGGAGTGATTTATGCTCATATATAAATAATAATATAAAATCAATTTTTTCTCAGAATCTTTTGATAAGTGAAATTGGTATCAGAAATGCGTTGAAAGTAATATTGGCTAAGAGATATAAATTTAGCGGTAATGTCATAAGTTTCATTGATCGGGATATTTCTGTAGAAAGAATTGTACAGAATTATATTAGAAATCATGACATATTTACTATAAATGAAATGTTAGAGTTGACGTCTAATTTTGGAACGTCATTATACTGGGATGTTATGCTTTCTTTGGCAGTAAGAATAAATGCCACAACATTTGTATCAAAAGAACATATTTCGTTTGATATTATTGGTATTGATAATCTATTGACAGATATTTGTGGCGAAGAATATATTCCTACGGAATCTGTTAATGAATTTTCAGCTTTCCCAAAATGTGGATATCAATGGAATAGCTATCTTTTAGAGAATTATGTGGCATGTTATAGTCATAAGTTTAAAATTATTCATAATGGTTTTCATCGAACAATGGTAAAAGGTGCTATTGTAAATAGAAAGTCAAATATATTGTCTTTAAGCGATATCATATTAGATATTTTAATTAAAGCTCCTAAATCATATTCATCTGATGAAATCATTGATGTTTTAAAAAATGATGGATATATTGCCCGAAGTAGATTTGGCAGTATTGATCAAATTGTTGAACGCGCCGCAATTATGCGACAAAATATTTAAATATAATGTATTCGTATTGTTGGGATCCAGAATCTGGAGGTATTATATTGAACAGTACTCCTTCTCAAATGAGCAGGGAGCCAAGACCTGTATATTATAAGGAACTTGATATATTAGGTTTTGATAAGTATTGGAAATATGAGAAGGATGATTCCGCTCCTTTTATGTGGGCTGAAGGTAATAGTTATTATTATCGAGGGCGACTTGTGGCTCAAACTAAGGGTGGTGCCCCATTTATAAAACCTGAGATAATAATAATAGATTTACCTGAGAAGAATGGTATGCCATTAAAACAAGTTGATATTCCGTTGATGGTTTCTAAAAATACGGATATTTTGGATAAATTGGAAGCCGAGACAATTAAAAAAATTTATAATACTTTTTTAAAATATCGAAAAAAAGTTGATATTTTTTATGTAGCTTTTAGTGGAGGAAAAGATAGTGTACTTGTTTTTGATTTAGTTCAAAGAGCATTGCCACATAATGATTTTAAAGTGCTTTTTGGAGATACTCAAATGGAATTTGATGATACTTATGAGCTAATTGATAAAGTACGAAAATATTGTGATGATAATAAAATTGAATTTCTCCATGCAAAGTCTGAAAAATCACCGGAATATACATGGAGATTATTTGGACCTCCCGCACAACGGTTAAGATGGTGTTGCAGTGTACATAAGACTACACCTCAAATTATTCTTCTAAGAAAAATTTTACAGAATAATCAGTTTAGAGGAATGGCATTTACTGGTATTCGGGCGGCAGAAAGTGCGTCAAGATCTGAATACGAAGAAGTGAGTCTTGGCGAAAAAATTAGGGGTCAATATAGTTCCCATCCAATATTGGAATGGGGAACAGCAGAGTTATTCCTTTATACATATAGATATAACTTGTTATTTAATAATGCATATAAGCGTGGTAATACAAGAGCAGGATGCTTGGTATGTCCATTAGCAGGTTATAAAAATATGTATATAAAGGAACAATTATATGGAAATTCAACTCATAAATTTAATCAAATAATTTTAGAAACAAGTGCAAAACATTTTGTTGATAAAAATAGTGAGTTGGAGTATATGAATATTGCTGGTTGGAAGGCAAGAAGAAGTGGTAGAGAGCTTATTAACTCAAAATTATTGATGCAAGAATCAGAAAAAAATGGTGTTTTAGAAATTGCTATCCCTATAAATTCTTCTTGGAAGGAATGGATTAAAACAGTAGCAAAATATGATTTTTTAGATAATAATAGGGTGAGATTATTTGTAAATGAAAATGCTTATATATTGAGTTCTATTATATCTGAAAATCAAGAAATATTTAATATAAAAATTGGGAATAGTAAGGATGAGATTAAATTAAAAAAATCGCTAAAAATTGCCTTAAGAAAGGCTGCTTATTGTATAAAATGTCAAGTCTGTCAGGCGAATTGTCCTTATGGATTTATAATTATGGATAGAAATGGAGTTAGCATTGACGATAAATGTTATAAGTGTCATAAATGTCATGATATTGATGATGGATGTCTAATGGCTAATTCCAATAGATTACCTCAAAAAGAAAATAAAATGGGAAGTGTTAATAGATATGCAAACTTAGGTGTTGAGTTTGGATGGATAAAACAATTTTTTAATAGACAAGAAGATTTTTGGGAAAATCATGAATTAGGTGCTAATAAAATAAAAGCATTAAATTCATTCTTGTCAGATGCATTGATTGTAGAAAAGAAATCAATAACTCCTTTTGGAAAATTAATTGCCAAATTGGGATGTGACAATGCTGTAGCATGGGGACTGATTGTTGAAAATTTGGTATATTCAGCTCAGTTTAATTGGTGGGTTAAATCTGTATCTTTTGATATAGACTATACTCCAGAAATGATTAAGAGTATGCTTGAAAATGAAACAAAAAATGTACAAACCCATGTAGTATCTGCATTTAAAAATATTTTCATTTCAAACAAAATTTTAGGGAAAGAATTAGGACTCGGTCTATGTGATTGGAATCTAAAAAATGACAAGAGACATCTGAATTCAATACGACGAATAGCTTGGAATGATCCTGATTCTAGGGTTATTCTGTATGGATTATACAAATTTGCTGAAGCGTGTGATAGATATTATCAGTTTACTTTAACTGATTTGCTTAATGACTCAATAGATAGAGATGGTATTAGTCCAACAAGAATTTTTGGACTAAAAAGAGATGAAATGATAAATATTTTGAATGGACTCTCAATCAATTATTCCGAATTTATTTCTGTATCTTTTACACTTGATCTTGATAATATCAATCTTCGTGAAGATAAGTCGTCAGATGATATTCTTAATCTATTTTAATCATGAATAAATATAGTGAATATTTTGATATTGACCCAGATTATTTTCCTGCGGTTAATAGTGATATAATTAAAAAAGAACCAGATTTGTGGAAAAAATTCTTTCCGCATGATTCTTTTGTGAAGCTAATAACAAATGTAGTAAATGTCTTAAACCGTTCAAGTAAATTAAATATTTGGGTTGAGGGGTCTTATGGGACAGGTAAGTCACATGCAGTAATTACTCTAAAGAAACTATTGGAAGCGAATTTAGAGGAAACAGAAGCATATTTTGACGAATATGCCACACTGAATTCTGATTTGAAAAAGAAATTTATTCTTGCAAAGCAGAATGGAAAAATTATTGTTGTCCATAGATATGGTTCTTCGTCTATAAATAGTGACAATGACTTAATCTTAGCTATCCAAGAAAGTATTGAATCTGCATTGAAAGATGAAGGTATAAATAATGTAGGTATAGATGCATTAAAAACATCTGTTATAAGATACCTTTCTGATCCAGAAAATAAAGCAAGTTTTGAAATTTATGTCAAAGGAAGTTATGCAGACCTTTTTGGTTGTGATGTGGATGCCATAATAAATAATCTTCAAGATTTTGAGGGAATTGCACTACAGGAACTAATGAGGAAAATTTTCAAGGTTGCAAATGAAAAACAGATTAGGGCATTTTCTCTTGATCCCAAAGGTCTCTGTAATTGGATTCATCATGTTATTGAAGAAAATAACTTGTCCGGATTAATTTTTATTTGGGATGAATTTACTGAGTATTTGATTAACAATCGCAATAGACTTACGGGATTCCAAGAAATAATAGAATTAAGTCAAACTGATAAATTTTGTTTTATTCCAGTCACTCATAAAAGTGAAGGTCTGCTTGAAGAGTCTATACGAAATAAAACAATGGGTAGGTTCATTAAGCCTACGAATCAGATTGAATTGCCGGAAAATACAGCATTTCAACTGATGGGTGCTGCACTTAAGAAAAAAGAGATATTGGAAGATGAATGGAATGAAATAGTAGAAGATTTACAATTTCGTACATGCGATTCAAGAAGAAAAATAAAGAATAAAGTGGGAATTAAGGATAATGAATTGAGGGGAATATTACCAATACATCCTTATTCTGCATATATCCTTAAGCATATATCGGCATCTTTTAATTCTAATCAAAGAAGTATGTTTAATTTTATTAAAAATAGAATTGAAGATTCTGATATTAAGACATTTCAATGGTTTATTGATAATGTTGGACCAGAATCAGAAAATCCATTTCTTTCAGTGGATTTTTTGTGGAGTTATTTTTATGAAAGTGATAGGGATGCTTTGACTCCTAATATTAGATTAATCTTGGATAATTATTCAAGATTGGCTGGCACTCTTGATAATACCGAAAAAAGGATTCTTAAAGCTGTATTGTTATTGCAAGCATTAGCGGTTAAGACAAATTATGCAGTTGAGATTCTATTGCCTAATGAAGAAAATATCAATATGGTATTTGAAGGATCTGATCTTGAAAATGGAGAGGCTGCCCGTTGTGCTGAAAAACTTGTGAGGGATAGGGTATTATTTAAGAAGAAAATTGGACGTGATAATGAAATATTTGCTGTCCTAAATGGCGAATTTGATTCTTCTCAGATTGATGAAAAGAAGAAGTTGTTTTTGAATAAACGAACAACTGATATTATTGAATTAGAACAATTTAATGATGTTCTGGAAATTCCAAATATGCTGAAATTACGTTATCGTATTGATAATGCAACCGCATTTAATTTGGATTTAAAATTTAATCAAATTCAGTCGAAGGCAGAATCTGATAATAGGCATATTTATGCAATTGCGACATTTGCTAAAAATCCTAGTGAGGCTACCACAATATCTCGAAAAATTATAGATTTGTATAATCGTAACATTGATTCAAATGTTATAGTGATTGATTGTAGTCGAACTTTATTTTCCGATAATAAATTTGATGAATGGGTAGATAATTCTGCTCAAGCTGCATATTATCAGGGAAAAGATAAAAGCATGGCAACTACATATCAAAATTATGCTAATAAGATTATTTCTGATTGGAAGACAAATATAGGAAAAGGCAGAATTGTTATTTGCGATGTAGAGAATCCAAATGGTGCAACTTTAGCTAATCTGGATTCCTTAATAGAGGAATTACGTCATATTTGTCTTAAGCGATATCGTTTGGGTTTGGAACACATGAATGTGACTTCAAGTTTGTGGTTGTCGACTTCGTTAAAACTTGGTGTTGAATGTGGTGTTAATGAAAAAACAAGAAATCTGTATAATTCCCCAAGTAATAACACTAAACTTGAAGTGGCTTTAGCAGGTGCGTGGAAAAATGAGAATTATTGGATAAAAAATCCAAGCACACTTATTTCTCAAATAAAAATAGAAGTAAAAGAGTTAATTGAGAGAACGTTGAATGAAGATGGTAGAATATCAATTATGCGTATTTATGAATTGTTACAGGCTTCTCCATTTGCGTTTTTACCATGTAACTTAACTGCATTTATAATGGGGTTTATCCTCAAAGAGTATGTGAATGGAAAATATAGTTGGAGTGATAGCTTAAATAGAGATGAGCTAAGTGTCTCTAAAATGCAAGAGATGATTGAGGAGGTGATAAAAAATGATATTACTCCAATTCCAAGGTATAGGGATAAATATATTGTTACGATGAGCAAGGAAGAGAAGGCATTTGTTGATGCCACATCTTCAGCTTTCCATATCCCAAAATCAATGTGTTCTACAATTGAACAAGCACGTGATAACATAAGATCTAAAATGAAACACTTGATTTTTCCAATATGGACATTAGATAGGATTTTGGATTCTGTTAATATAAATACAGAAGAAGATTTTGTTTCACATGTAATAAAATTATATTGTGACCTTGCTAATAATATAAATTCTGTTAAGTCAGATAATGAAATAGCTATTGAAATAGGTAGATTATGTATGGAAAAACCGAAACTTCATTCAGACCTTGCAATATTATTTTCAATTGATAATTGCAAAAAAGGAATGATTGAATATTTATCAGTTTTTGCACAAGGTCGTCTTCCTGAGTTAGCTGAAAAAATAGAAGACGGTGGTCAATATATTAATGTTGTTCGCCAGAAATTTGATGCGGATGCCGCTGCTTGGGTTTGGAAAAAAGAAACTGTTGATTCTAAAATTACGGAAGTGATATTGGAATATGAAGTGATTCTTGCTTCAACTCCTTATATCGGTAAAACAAAAAAATTATCAGAAACTTTTGAACATTGGATTGAAAAATGTAAAAGACTTCGCTTTCCATTTGCAGCTGTCAAAAATGAAGTGGGAGAATTGCAGCAGTTCCTGTCCATGTTGCTTGATTTGATGAATAATGGTAGTTTGCATACAGATAAACTTCAATTATTTCTTTCGTATATTAAAAAGTATGGAGATAGTTTTATTGCTTTTTGTGACAATCAACGTAAATTTTTTAGAGAAATATATGCAATTGAATTATCAGATTTCTCTGATATAGAAGTTGATGAGATTTTCTCTAAGTTGCCAATAGGAAGTTTTAAACTTGATAAAATTTTGTATCTAAATCAGTTGTTTTCTATAATTGAGGATTTGAAAAAGCAACTTGGATCACAAAAGTTGAGACAATTATGGCAAGATAAAACTGGCACAGATTCTCCTAAAGATTGGTCAGAAAGGTATAGTATGCCAATCTTATGTATGCTGTCTGAATCACAATTGAGAGAATATATTAAAGTATTTGCCACGGTGAACCGTCCAACAGATATGAGATCGGTTGAAGAAGCTATAACTAAGTTGGAAAATGCGACATTTTTTAATATACTTGCAGATTCCAATGAGCGTAATAATGCTTTCCGAGTACATATTATTGGACAATTGGTTACTATACTTTCTAATATTGAAGAAGTGAAGACATATTTAAGAAAATATATATCTGCTTCTCCTTATTATTGGATGACAAGTATTACGATTATTAAGCAAAAACTTAATAGCTTGGCAGAGAAAAAATACTCTGAAGGAGGTTATCAAAAGGCTTTCTCTAAAATTGACGAAATGAATGCAGATGAAGTTAAATCATATTTGAAAGATATGATTAAAAATAATATGACTGTAGGAATTGAAATAATCAACAGCTGATTGTTAGTGATAGTGAAATTTTTAGTTTTATTATCAGCAAAATAAATTGTTGATGTTTATCATATATCTATAATGAATGATTTTGGAGTTAGGAAAAGGAAGTGTACTTGTTATACTGCTAATTCCTTGCTCCAAAAGCATTAAAATATACAGAGGAAAACGTTGTTTGATAAACTTTAACAAGTCGTTTTTGAATGTTTTGCAGATGTCAATTGAGGTATTAAAATTTAGATAATTGCAAAATTCTCAAAAAAATGAAATTTTAATACATGAAATAGGGTTAGGTAATTCATATTTATATAAATTGGTTATGACTTTAGAACAAGTTAAAATAAAGATTGAAAAATATCTTAATTCTACAGATATTATGCCGCGTATTGTTAATGTTTCAAAGGCAGACGATCTTGTTGAACTTAAAAATTATTTTGAAATTGGGAATATAAAATTTATTGATATGGGAGATTTTGCGTCAGTGGATTCTATGCCATTATTTGATAAATTACTTAATTCAATTTCCAAAAATAAAGATATTACTTTTTTATATGGAATATCTACGTTTCTGAAATTATTAGGAAGTGACATTATGAATTTGATGTTGCGAAATATATTGGAAATCGTACCACAAAATAAAGTAATAATTATTTTGGTTGCATGTGATCAATATATTAAGTTGCAAGATCCTCGGATTGTTGATCGGGGAGCTTATATTGCGATGTGTGATGATTGCAAACCGATAAAATTGACATTAATTAATAAGTCTTTAGCTAAGTTTTATGAAACTAATACTTATGGAATAAATCAAATATCTAAATTGATTGAACTGATTGGATTAAATGAAATTTTAATTGAAACAAAACACAAGCGACATGAATTTCCTGATAGTATTTTTGAAATTCATGAACGAAATTCTGCTTATGAAGGAGTTGTAAAATTAGATTCACGTTTTGCGACATTACGGATTGATGAAGAAAATGATGCATTTTGGGGAAATATTCTTGAAGATATTTCAGAAAGAGGATGGGATGATATTATTAATATGAAATTTGGAGGTAAACAGAATTTACACCTGTGGGTTAGAGATTTTGCAAATGCTGAAAAATATGAGAAATGGGTATTTTTTCTAGCGATAAAAACTTTTGGTATTTCGTCCAATGATTATTTATCATATGTTGTGGAGAAGTCCAAAAGTGTAGAGGATTTTACAAAGTTAATATTTAATGCTATTCTTGATTTTGATATTAAGGATAGAATGTTATTTAATAATTTGTATTGTCAACGTAAGTCCATATTGAAGAATTTTTCTAATTATACAGAGGAAATTGTGGATTTTTGTAAAAGATTATATTCTAAAAAGGATAATGCATTATTCTATCTTACGGATAATAGCATGATTGAAAAGGAATATATATTTGAGCATATTGCCATAAACTCAAGAGTCTTATCAAGAGAAAGATTGATTGATATTTTAAATTTGATTTATCCGGATTTAAAAGCATATATGCAGAAATATAATTTTAATAATTGTTTGTTAGATGAATATTTTTTAAATTATAAGTATTTGAAAATAATTAATTTGATTAGTGAATCTCATAAGAATATCGTTGACAAACAAGCAATTGAACGAGATTATAATGCTTGCTTGAACCCACGTTCTTTTTTTGTTAATTCATTAAATTTTTCAAAAGCAATTACTTTTTTTGTTGATGCAATGGGTGTAGAATACTTGAGTTTTATTCAAGTAAAATGCGCACAATTGGGATTAAATTTAAAAATTAATGTTGCAAGATGCGAACTGCCTTCATTGACATGTTTCAATAAAGATTTTAAAGAAATTTTTAAGCAACATGGTGTTGATGTATTGGATATTAAGGATCTCGATGAACTAAAACATGGAGGTGTTAATAGATTTGATTATACAAAAAATAAACTTCCAATACATTTGATATCTGAATTGGATTTAATTGAAAATATGCTTAAACAAGTTGTTGTTTATCTGAGTAATCCGAATATTGAAAGAGTGTTTTTAATTTCGGATCATGGTTCTAGTCGGCTTGCTGTAATAAATGAGAGTGAAAATACAATTGAAATGGTAGAAAAAGGAATACATTCGGGTAGATGTTGTTTAATGACAGATTCAGATGAAATCCCTAAATTTGCAACATCCGAAAATGGTTATTGGTGTCTTGCTAATTATGACAGATTTAAAGGAGGTAGGAAAGCTTGTGTAGAAGTTCATGGAGGTGCCACATTAGAAGAAGTGGCAATTCCAATAATAGAAGTAACTAAGAAAAATAAAAAAATTGAATGTAATATACTGGATGGCTATGAGACTATATTTATTAGTTTTAAGAAAAAAGCAGAGATAAAACTTTTTATTTCTACTTTGTCTGAACAGTATCGTATTTTAATCAATGGTAAATTTTATTCTGCAAAATTATCTGATGTGAAATATCATTATGATTTTGTAATCCCAGATATAAAAAAATCAGGGAATTATCTTTTTGATCTATATGATGGCGATAATATTGTAGTTTGCGGATTATCGTTTATAGTAAAAAAAGAGGGTTCTAATGAAAGAAATTTATTCGCTTAATTTGAATTAAAATAGTATGGAATCTAAAATTAGAGAATATTTTGATGATATGGTAGTCTATAAAGATTTACAGAAATGTAATTTCTTTAAAGATTTAAGTTTGCCATCATTCCTTCGTGATTGGCTCCTTAAAATGTTTGAGGACGAGGATGGTAATTTTGATATGGATGAGCTAACTCAGTTTATTCATGAGTATATACCTTCAAAGAATGAGTGGATTAATATAAAAAACAGAATTATTCTTGAAGGAGAAAAAGTTAAATTGCTAACAAGAATATCAATAGATATTAGTATAAAAAATCAAGAAGTAAACTTTGCATTGCCAGATTTTGGCATTACAACAAAAGATACATTGATAGAAGATTTTATCTGGAATCGATACAAAGATGATTTAGTAAAAGCCAAAGAATCTTGGGGTGTCGTGGAATTGGGTTATAGATATCCGGAAGATAAAATACCAGGAAAAATTAAGCTTGTTAGTTTTAAAAATTTTTGTCCGTATGATATTGACTTGGAATTTTTCAAGGATGTTCGTAATGAATTTAATGTTCATGAATGGATTGATTTATTATTGGGTGCAATTGATTATAATGCTAAAGGTTATGACAATGAAGAGCAAAAATTAGCAATGATAAAACGTCTTCTTACATTTGTTGAAAAAAGATTGAATCTTATAGAACTGGCACCTAAAGGTACAGGAAAGTCTTATCTATTTGGAAATCTAAGTAGATATGGGTATTTATCAGCAGGTAAAACAACAAGAGCAAAGTTATTTTATGACATTGCTCGAAGGGAAGAAGGTCTGGTGTTTTATCATGATTTTATTGCCTTTGACGAAGTGCAGAAAATAGAATTTGATAATCCAAAAGAAATGACTTTAACTTTACAAGGGTATATGGAGCAAGGAACCATTAAAATTGGGGATAAAAATGATGTTGCTGATGCTGGTTTTATTATGCTTGGTAATATACCTCAAGAAAATATGGATGAATATTCCTGTATGTTTGAATCTCTTCCTGAAGTATTTAGAGAAAGTGCATTGATTGATCGTATTCATGGTTTTATTAAGGGTTGGGAAATACCAAGAATGAACGAAGGTCTTAAAATATGTGGGTGGGCATTAAATTCAGAATATTTCACTACAATTATGCATTTGCTTAGAAATGATACCTCTTATAGGGTTATTGTGGATGAGTTATTGGAATATGAAATGAATGGTGCTGATACTAGGGATACTGAGGCAATAAAAAGAATAACAACGGCTTATATGAAACTTCTATTCCCAAATGTAAGAAGCGTAAGAGATATTAGTCATCGAGATTTTATGAAATATTGTCTGAGACCAGCAGTGAAAATGAGAGAGATTATTGTTAAACAATTAGGTATGATTGATTCGCAATATAAGGGAAAGAGTTTGCCGAAATTTTTAATTAGAAATGACTATGAGTAGAAAGGTTAACTGCATAATGTGCGGAAAGAAGTCTTTGGATAAAGATACTATTGGAATAAATAAAAAGTTGTTAGGTGAAAATATTGATACATTCTTTTGTTTGGAATGTTTGGCTATTTATCTTGAATGCTCCATATCTGATATTCAGGATAAAATAGAAGAGTTTAAGGAGTCCGGTTGTAAATTTTTTTCGTGATGGTAAAAAAATATATATATGCTGATAATGCTGCAACTTCAAAATTAAGTGAGGCAGCATTGGATGCTATGCTTCCTTTCTATAAAGATATATATGCAAATCCATCTCAATTATATTCTTTTTCAAGAGAAGCAAAAAAAGCAGTTAATGTATCAAGGGAAATTATTGCAGAATGTATTGGAGCAAAGACGGAGGAAATTATTTTTACTTCTGGTGGAACAGAAAGTGATAATTTTGTAATTAAAAATGCAATATTTCAAAATTGGGATGTAGTTACTTCAATGATTGAGCATAATGCAATTTTAAAGCCATGTGAACAAGTTAAATCTTTAGGTGGGAGTGTACATTTCCTTAATGTTGATAAAAATGGAATTGTTGATGTTTCAAATATTTTGAATAAAATTCAAAATATGCATGGGATAATGTCAATTATGATGGTTAATAATGAAATTGGTACTTTACAACCAATTGAAAGTTTAATAAAATTTGCACACGATAATAACTTGATATTTCATACTGATGCAGTTCAAGCTGTAGGGCATACTCATATTGATGTTAAAACTTTGGATATAGATTTATTATCAGCATCTGCTCACAAATTTAATGGACCAAAAGGAGTTGGTTTTTTATATAAGAAAAGATCAGTAAGTCTTTATCCTCTATTAAATGGAGGAGGTCAAGAATTAGGAAATAGAGCCGGGACAGAAAATGTTCCTGCTGTTGTTGGGATGGCTATTGCATTGAAAGAAAATGTTGACAATCTTTTGAATACACAGATAAAATTAAAAAAAATAGAGTGTATTTTATTGGATAGCCTTTTAAAAAAAGGTGTTAATTTTATAAGAAATGGAATTAATCATTTGCCTGGATTTCTCAGCTTGTCATTTCCTGGATTTAGTGGTGAACAGATTCTTCACCGATTAGATTTAAAGAAAATAATTGTTTCTACGGGATCTGCTTGTGATAGTAATAATACTCAGATTTCTCATGTATTAAAGGCTATTGGTTTAGATGATGATGTTGCAAAAGGAACAATTAGAATTACTTTAGGAAGGGAAAACTCTGAACAGGACGCAATTGAAATTGCAAATTCAATTTCATCGATATTAAAAAATATGAGTATAGAGAAATATAACAATAGAAGTTAATTTCTCTTGATAAGAAATAAGCATTAACAAAAGTTCTTTTTATAGGTTGAAGATTGTTGTAATATTAGACTATAACAAATTATTCCAAACGACAACTTATAAAATGCCTACTTTTGTTAATGCTTAATTTTAAAGATTTAGGGAAGGGTTATCGGCTGAAGAGGGAGGAGGGGAGCGGACGGCAATTGTAGCCGGAT
>CANPBV010000030.1 GCA_947572405.1 uncultured Mycoplasmatota bacterium
TATTGTTACAAAACCATTTTCATTTGAAGGAAAAAAGAGAATGACACAAGCCTTAGCTGGGTTAGAGGAATTAAAGAAAAATGTAGACACTTTAATTGTAATTCCAAATGATCGATTACGAGAAATTATTGATAAAACAACACCACTTTTAGATTCCTTTAAAGAAGTAGATAACGTACTTAGAAGAGGAGTTCAATCAATATCAGATTTAATTGCTGTAGCGGGTTTAATTAACTTAGACTTTGCAGATGTGAAAGCGGTTATGGAAAAACGTGGAAACGCATTGATTGGAATTGGAATGGGAGTAGGAGAAGATCGTGCCTCAGAAGCAGCTAGACAAGCTGTATCTAGTCCATTATTAGAAACTAGTATTAGTGGAGCAACAGATGCGATTATCAATGTAACAGGTGGAGCCAATTTAACTTTATTTGAAGTAGAGGAAGCTGCTGAAGTCATTCGTTCTTCTGCTAATACAGATATCAATACGATTTTTGGAGCGGTCATTAATGAGAATCTAAATGATGAAATTATTGTTACAGTAATTGCGACTGGTTTTGAAGACAAAGTAGAACCTTTATACCAGTCTTATACTGCCCCAGGAAGAAGAGAAGAAGCGAAAAAAGTAGAAGAAGAAAGTGATAGCAGTAATGAAGACGATACCATTATTCCTGCATTCTTAAGAAAAAGAGGTTTCTAAGATGTCAAAAAAGACATCTTTTTTTGAATAAATATTTTGCTTTTATCATTTATTATAATGGAGAACGAATATGAATGAAAGATTAAATGAACAAGCAAGTACCTTTACCATTAGTGCTGTTGTAGTAGGCTTTTTGATAATACCTAAATTAAATGCAAAACAACAAAATGATTTAGGAAATTGGCTAATGTTAGTAGGACAAGTATTATGTACAAATGCAGCCAGAATCGCCATTTTAAAGGCAAATGATACTTCTAGTTCCCCATCCAATCAAGATTTGATTTGTTTATTTGAAGAGACTATAGTGGCAATGCAAAAAGAAATTGAAAATTTAAAAAAAGACAGGAATACGACATAATTTCCAGATGCTACATGATAAAGTATTTTTGGTGATATCATGAAAATTTATCTTGATCTAATTATGATTTTAAACTTTTTATTTGATTTTTTTCTATTAATGGGGGTATCCATTATTTTAAGAAGAAATGTATCCATCAATCAATTATTAAAAGGAGCCTTTTTTGGAGGTCTTAGTATTTTATTTTTGTTTTTCAAAATTAATAGTCTTCAGCTATTTTTACTAAAAGTAGTCATTAGTATTATTATGGTAATATTGGCATTCGGTTTTCGAGATATTCGCTATACGCTCAAAAACCTATTTTATTTATATAGCGCTAGCATGATATTAGGAGGATTTCTATATTATTTAAATGTAGAATTTTCTTATAAACAGGAGGGCATTGTTTTTTATCATAACGGACTAAGTATTAATTATATTGTATTATTATTTGTTTCTCCGATTATATTATTTTTTTATGTAAAACAAGGAATTTATTTAAAAAATAATTATTCTAATTATTATAAAGTTGATTTAAACTTTGGGGATAACCGAATTTTGCACTGTAATGGCTTTCTGGATAGTGGAAATCATTTGGTTGAACCTTATCACCACAACCCAATTATTTTAATTGATCACAGGAAATTCATTTATGATATTAATGAATTTAAAATGATTTTAGTACCAATTACAACAGCAAATGATACAACATTATTACAATGTATCCGTATTCCTGAAATAGAGATTAAAGGAATTGGAAAAAGAAAAAATGTATTGTTAGGTATTATGAAACAAAATATTACGATTGATGGAGTAGATGTTTTGCTACACACCAGAATAATGGAGGATTCATATGTTTAGAAAAATATTAAATTTTTTGAAGAAAATTTTTTGTATTAATCACAACTTATTTTTTGTAGGAAGTGCCGATAAATTACCAGAACCGCTTTCAAAAGAGGAGGAGGCCTTTTATATAGAGCAAAGCTTAGCGGGCAATGAAGATGCGAAAAGTAAGCTGATTGAACACAATTTGCGTTTGGTTGTATTCTTAGCCAAAAAGTATGAAAACACAGGTGTTGATTTAGAAGACTTGGTTAGCATTGGAACAATTGGACTTATAAAAGGGGTTAGTACCTATAAATCAGATAAAAATATTAAACTTGCTACTTATTCTTCCAGATGTATTGACAATGAAATTTTAATGTTTTTAAGAAAAAATAAAAAGAGAAAAGGGGAAGTTAGTTTTGAAGATAGTTTGAGTTATGATTCAGAAGGGAACGAATTGCGCCTAGAAGATATTTTAGGAACTGAATCAGATATTGTAACCAAAGGATTAGAAAATGAAACTGAGAAATCATTGCTTTATAATGAAATAAAAAAACTAAATGAACGAGACCAAAAGATTATGATTCTCAGATATGGGCTTTATAATTCTACAGAAATGACTCAAAAAGACGTAGCAGATGTACTTGGAATCAGTCAGTCATATATTTCTAGAATTGAAAAAAAGGTGATTCGAAAATTACAAAACTTAAATAAAATCTAGAACTGGAAAACAGTTCTTTTTGTATGAAAAACAAACTTTACTATTCTTTTTATTGGAAGTGTGCTATAATGGATAAAGATAGAACTAGGATAGGACGGGGTATGATGAAGAAGTTAGATGGAAAAGTAGCAGTCGTTACAGGTGGCGCTATGGGAAATGGATATGGAATCGCTGAAGTATTTTTAAAATATGGGGCTAAAGTAATTGTACTAGATTACGCAGATAAATTAAAGGAATCCTTACAAAAATTAAAGAATTCAGAGAATATAGTAGCGGGATTTCAAGTGGATATTAGGGACGCAAAAATGGTAGATGCTTGCATGTCAGCAATTGGAAAGAAATTTGGAAACATTGATATTTTAGTGAACAACGCTGGAGTGGCTAAGTTATCTCGGTTCGAAGATATGGATGATAAAACAAGGGATTTCCATTTTGATATTAATATCAAAGGGACATGGAATGTTACAAAATCAGCACTTCCCTATATGAAAGAAGCAGGTGGCTCTATTATCAATTTGTCTAGTGTTACAGGACCAATGGTGGCGGATCCAGGTGAGGTAGCTTATGCAACAACCAAAGCAGCCTTAATTGGATTCACAAAATCATTGGCAGCAGAACTGGTAACCGATCGTATTAGGGTAAATGCGATTATGCCAGGATATATTAAAACTCCTATGGTAGATGGAATTGCCGAAGAAACTGATAATGAAAATCCAGAATCAGTAATTGATGGGATTGCTGCAGGAATCCCCATGAAGCGTCTAGGAACGATAGAAGAATTAGGAGAATTGGCAGCCTTTTTAGCCAGTTCAGAGTCTTCTTACATTACTGGTCAAGGAATTGTGATTGATGGAGGTTCAACCCTTCCTGAAACAATGTCAGTCGGAGTTTAAGTAATATAAAATTTTTCCTTTTTTCTAAAATAATATTTCATAAATAGATGGTTTAGAATCGCTTGATTTTAATATTATTTATTTAAAAAGTAGTATTTTTGTATTTTAATTCAAAACCCTTATGAGGTAGAGGCAGGATTTGATAAAAAGGACAAATTAAAAAACAATTGAAAAATTTGGTCCTGAAAATGATTCAGGTCAGGAAAATGTTTATTCTTAATTTAAATAGAAAACAATGCGTTTGGGCATTGTTTTTATTGCATCATTTTTTTAATATTTTCTAATCCGCTTTTTTCTAAACGTGAAATCTGAGCTTGAGAAATACCAATTTCATTGGCTAATTCCATTTGTGTTTTTCCCATCAAATAGCGTTCTTTGATAATAAATTGCTCTTTGTCCTTTAATTTCGCAATCGCATCTTTTAATTCGACATGTAAATCAAAATCTTCATTTTTTTTGTCTTCCAATTGGTCTGACAAATAAATGGTATCTCCGCCATCATTATAGATTGGTTCAAACATACTAATGGTATCTTTCATAGAATCTAGTGCATTGCCTACCTCATAATCTGTTAGATTTAATTTTGTAGCAATCATATGAATACTAGGTTCTTTTCCTAACTCATTGGTTAATTCTTCTTTTATCTTGTTTGCTTTATAAGCTGTATCTTTAATACTCCTAGCAATACGAACACTATTATTATCTCTTAAATAGCGTTTGATTTCACCCAAAATCATAGGAACCGCATAAGTGGAAAACCGTACCTCATGGGATAAATCGAAATTATCAATAGCCTTAATGAGTCCTATGCAACCCACTTGAAATAGATCATCCATATTGTCAACACGATTACTAAATTTCCGTAAAATTGACAATACTAGCTTTAAATTTCCATTGATTAATAACTCCTTGGCAAATAGATCTCCATTTTTTAATCTTTGCAAAAGCTCTATTTGTTCCTCATTACTTAATACATTAATATTCGCAGTATTCACGCCACAAATGTCTACTTTATGACGTGCCATAAATTCTCTCCTTTCAAAACTATTATGAAACTATTGAAAAGAATTTAAACAGAATTTAGATATTTTATTTTTAGAAACATAAGATAGAATTAAGTGGGTGGTGTTTATGCGTTTATCGGACTTGCAAAACAAAGATGTGATCAATTTGGTAGATGGCAAAAAGGTAGGTAATATCATCGATGTATCGATTGACTCTGAAGGAAAAATGTCAGAGCTCATTGTGGAAAAATCAAAATTTTTTGTTTCTATGTTTTCTAGTAATGGAGAGCTAGGCATTAAATGGTCACAGATAGAAAAAATAGGGGAGGATGTTATTTTAGTAAAAGTGACATTATAAAAAGTCTCCTTAGAGACTTCCATAATCAATATATTGATTTAGGTCATAAACCGTTCCATTTATTTTTAAATAAATATAATATTTTCCTTTGAAACCAATATCATTAATATACTTTGTTACTGAAATTCCATTTTTAGTTTCTTCTTCATTGAAAATATCTACACACATTGCTGTGTATGGCTTTTTAGATACAACAATATCATATGTTTTGTTTCTAAAAAAACTATCTAATATAACTTGTACACGATCCTCTTTTTTGAAAGTTCCCGTTATCACTAGACGATCTACCTCTTTATCAATTTTTAAATTGTATTTTTCAAAAATTTTGTGATCTTCTTTGCTCCAAAGAATTGGGGCATTTTTAGAAGAGGCTTTGGTTTCTCCCATATTCCCAAGCCTTGTACCTAAACCTGCAAAATACCGATCAGAACTATACAAATCCATTTTTTCGGTTCGGTAAAAGTTTGTAGGGAATTCCATCCTTAAAACGGGTTTGTCATTTTTGATATCGATCAGAATACTATTTAAACTATCAACATGGGCGAATCCTGCTGGATCGTTGTTTACCTTTCCATTTATAGTAGAATGTCCTCCAGATAAGATCATATAATGATTTTCATCGAAATAATCTACATCAGAAATATAAGGAGAATAAAAGTCACTTCCTTCTTCTTTTCCATATTGCCAAACCTGTTCTACTGTTTTATTGTTTGTATCAATATGGTAAATAACACCTCTACTATAATTGTTAT
The DNA here is from genome assembly GCA_947572405.1 of uncultured Mycoplasmatota bacterium. GTDB lineage: Bacteria > Bacillota_I > Bacilli_A > RF39 > UBA660 > MGBC102946. The sequence goes on from CANPBV010000030.1 coordinate 5,588, forward strand.
CCGCACTTACTTTTTCTTCTACCTTAGAACGATTATTCCCATTGTCAAATAAGAATAAATCTCCATTAGGAAGTATTTTGGCTGCATGTTGTGCATATTGATATTCGAAATTTTCTCCAACTGGCATTAAAAAATACGTTTGAAATTCTTTACTCCAGTTAGTAGGATCTCCTAAAATCCAATTGATTTCAAGTGATTCGTAATCGATATTGATCACGATATCTTGATGTCTTCCAGAAAGCGTGATAGAATTTGTTTTTTTATCATACCAGACAGAATTATTATGAAACCAATCATATTCAGTTGTATACAAATTGTGTCCTTCTTTGATTGGAATAATATTTTTTAAATCAATGGTTTTTACAATCTCTCCTGATGCTCGGTTTAGTTCCACAATAGTATCTTCCACTGTACCATCAGAAAAATTGTCCGTTGCTATGAGTAAATTTCCATCATCCATTTCATATACATCATGGTGATATCCTCCTGGAAGTGTATATTCATAATAAATTTTTCCAAGTAAATCTATTTCCATCAATCCTGTCATATAATAGGGCGGGTTAATAAGACGATTACTACTTAATAATAAATGACCATTTTGTAATCTTTGAATATCCCAAATAAAGTTTTCTGTTAAATACCATCTAACATCTCCATTGCTATCATAGGCTGCAGTATATCCCTTTGAAGAAGGTGTAAAAAAATAAAATTGATTATTTGTTTCATCACTTGTTTCTATGTTACTTGGTAAAACAAAGTCTTCAGGCAATGGATTGGTTTGAATGGTTAATTTTGTTGTGATTCCATTTACAGTTAAAAGCACCTCATTATTCGTATCAGCATATAAACCATAAATTGGAAGAAAGTGTTTTTTAGAAGGTGTAAATGTATTGGTAATTGTGGTTTTTTTGTCTTTTCCAATAATCGTAACAGTAGGCGCTGTCAGATCTTTTGTTTCAAAGACTAGAAGGGCAGTTAAAGGAGAAATATCATAAGGATTCAAAATGATTTTTGGATTTTCGGCAGTATAAGAAGAACTATCTGATAAGAATGATAATTCTTTTTTATTTTGAACCATTAAAATATCTTCTATCTCATTTACTGGTTTTGCCTTATCCACAAACCGATAAATTAAAATAGAAGCCAAACAAGCAATAAAGACCAGTAAAAATAATTTATAAGTCGTTTTCATTAAATCAACCTCATTTCTTGTTCCGTATAAAATGGATGTTTTTTATTGATTCTATCATAAAATAAGATTCCATCTAAATGGTCAATTTCATGTTGAAAAGCGAGCGCTAAATCTTCTCTGGCACGGACTCTTATTTGATTTCCATCTTCATCAAATCCTTCTACTGTAACTCTAGCATGTCTGGCAACATGTCCTTCTACTTCACGGTTAACACTGAGGCATCCTTCACCAGCTTCAGCAGCAATCATTTCGCTTGAGTGACTAATAATTTTAGGATTAATAAATACATAATTTTCAAAATTACCTTCCTCGACTTCATAGACAATAACAATAATTCTTTTATTAATTCCTAATTGCGGGAAAGCAAGTCCCATTCCTGGGCGCAAATCATATTTCTTTTCATATTCTTCAATCTGACTAAACGTCAGATGATCTACCATTCTTTGAATTAAAACTTTTTCCTCTTTTGAAAGGGGAAAAATAACATTTTCACTTTTTTTGCGTAAATGAGGATCTTTTTCATCTAGTATATTTAATTTCTGAAACATAATATCAACTCCGTTTATTATTTTATCACAAAATAGGTCATTTTTTTCAAAAATCAGCAGAAAAAATAAGTTGTGATTCATTTCTATATTTTACTTTACAATAAACCATAAAAAAACAAACCTAGCAATTGATCCAATTTTACAAAAAAAGGAAGAAGACTTCCTTTTTAGTTATTAAATGCTCTTGCACCAATAACGATTACTAATAAGATAAATAGGACTAAGATGATAGCAGCACCATATCCAGCACCACCGTATCCGTATCCTCCACCATAAGATGGATATCCAGAATTGCAGCAGCAATTATTTCCATAACCACTATAACCACCGTAATAATACATTATAATCCCTCCCATCTAATCTAATATATTGTATTAAATTGTCAAAATAATGTTTATGAAATTCACCTATTTTTGAAAAATTGATTGTGAGATAATGAAATATATGTTATGATTAAATACAGAGTAGGTGAGGATATGATCAAGCAAATAAGACGTAACTTACATGATTTAGATAAACCATTACTCTTTATTACAGTAGCATTTTTTTTGTTTGGATTATTGAATATTGTAACCGCCTCTAGTAGAGAAGCCGTTGTTAGATATGATGCTTCTATGTACCATTATTTCTTTCAACAGTTAAAAATGCTTTCTATTGGTTTTATAGGCTTCTTAATGATTATCAATATTGACAGCAAAAATTATCCGAAATGGGCCTTTTTCCTATTTATGATAATCTTGTGTCTTCTTATTTACTTATCCCTAACAGGAACAGAACATAAAGGCGCTAAAAACTGGGTTAATATTATGGGATTTTCTTTTCAACCAAGTGAATTTGCGAAACCGATTATCATTGTATTTTTGGCTTGTTTGTTTGATATCTTTGGAAAAAAGCTTAAAAATAAACGAATCGCCCATTATGATATGATATCCATTATTTTAATTGTAGGATTATTAATTCCGATTATTGTCTTTTTACAAAAAGATTTTGGAACCATGTTAATTTTAATGATCATCTTTTTCGTACTGTTTTTTGCAAGCCCCATTTTAAGAATTGAAAAACTAAAAACCTTTTTTTTACTGATCGGTTTAGGAATCGTGGCATGTGCTATGATGATTATGGTAAAAGGTTATATCTTATCTCCAGCCCAGATGGCAAGATTCGATTTTTTTAATCCTTGTGCGAAATATGAAGAAGGGGGTTATCAAGTCTGCAATGGTTTTATTGCATTTAATGATGGTGGTTTTTGGGGACTTGGAATAGGAAAAAGCAAACAGAAATATTCCTATATCCCAGAACCCCATACAGATAGTATTTTTGCTATTATTGGAGAAGAATGGGGATTTTTAAAAAGTACATTTATCTTTGCCGCTTATATCTATATTTTAAAGAGAATCCTGGATCTTTCCGCAAAAGCAAATAACACAAGGGGAAAATTTATTTGTTTGGGTGTTGCAACCTACATATTTTCCCATATTTTAATTAACTTAGGTGGTTTATTTGGAGTCATTCCATTAACGGGGGTTCCACTGCCATTCTTATCATATGGTGGATCTTTCGCCATTTCCTTAATCGGTTCTCTTAGTCTTGTACAAAGAGTTCACATAGAAACAAAAAATCAAAAAATTAGAATAGGAGGAAAAATATGAAAAAAAATGGATTTACATTAGCAGAACTTTTAGGAGTCATTGTCATTTTAGGATTCCTCATGCTTCTTGTTTTTCCATCTGTTGTAAAAAAATTGAAAGAAGGAGAAGCAAATATTGGAGGAGCAGTACAGGAGTTAATTTTTAACAGTGCTGGAAATTACATAGAAGGGCATAAGAACCAATATCCAACCAGTGTAAATGCAACCTATTGTTTCACTTTAAATACGCTTGTAGATGAAGGAGAAATTTCATCCAGCTTATTAATTGATAGCAAAGGAAAAACTTTAGATCTGAACAAAAAAGTAGAAGTTAAAATTCAAAATGGTCAAAAATCTTATAAAATGAATGATCAATGCGAAAATAGTTAGTATTTTCTCAATGTTACGAGGTATCATCTTATGAGGTGATGAAATGATAAAAAAAATAGTAAAAGAAAAAAAGATGATAGTAATTGTAAGTATCATTCTTTTTTTGCTTTTTATGAGTTTTGTTTTTAGAAGTAAAGAGGAACCGATTTTAGAAGGGCCTTTAATAGAAAGCCAAAGGGAAGAGGGAAAAAGTGAAACCATTCAAGTAGATATTAAGGGGGCGGTAAAAGCACCAGGTATATACCAGATGGAAGCTGATTCTAGAGTACAGGATGTCATTTTAAAAAGTGGTGGACTATTAGAAAATGCGTATATAAATACCATTAATTTAAGTAAAAAACTAGAGGATGAAATGGTAATTATCATTTATACAGAAGCCGAAATGCAAGCTTTTTTAGAGGAGGAGACTAGGACATTGAAACAGGAGAACACTTGTATTTGTCCAAAGGTAGAAAATGGCGCATGTATTAAAGAAGCAACTACAAATAACAATACCCATTCTACCAAACAAGTTTCCCTTAATGCTGGAACGAAAGAAGACTTTGAAACACTTTCTGGAATTGGTTCTGCTAAAGCAGAGGCCATTATTCAATATAGAAATGAGCATGGAAAATTTCATTCGATTGAGGAAATAAAAAATGTGAGTGGGATTGGGGAAGCAACCTATGAAAAGATTAAACAATATCTTACACTCTAACAGCTTTTTTATATTTCTCTTTCTGTTTTTAGCCTGTTATCTTCTTGTCTCATTTTATTTTTTGGGTTCAAAATATTCTGGTACAGAAACGCTATTTGAAGGCACGATTTTATCCAAGAAGATTGATGGCAATTATGCAACCTTTGAAATCAAATCCAAAGAAAAAATTCTTATTTATTATCAATTTTCTTCATTAGACTTTGTAGAAAAACTAAAAATTGGGGATGTAATCCAAATCAAAGGAGCATTAGAACTTCCCCAAAAAAATCGAAATTTTAATCTTTTTAATTATCGAAATTATTTAAAAGGAAAACAAATTTATTGGATCTTAAATGCTGAAAACATTGCGCTAAAAGAAAGCTCTAAGGGATTTTATTTATGGAAAGATAAATTGATCAGGAGAATTCAAAAAAGAAAAAATTCAACTTATTATTTCGCATTCCTTTTAGGAGATAGTTCAAATTTAGAGTTCCAAAAACTGTATCAGGAATTAGGGATAAGCCATTTGTTTGCAGTTTCTGGAATGCATATCCTTTTTATAGCAGGATGTTTATCAAAATTATTTCAAAGGGTATGCTCTAAAAAGCAAATTTCTTTTTTCTTTGTTTTTCTGATATTGACTTTCTATGTTTGGCTATTATCGGATAGTGCCTCTGCCAATAGAGCTTATTTTTTATATATTTTATCTTTTTTAAATAAACAGTATAAATGGGAATACTCTTCTTTAAAATTACTTTATTTTGTAGCAACCATTTCTATTTTAAGAAATCCTTTTTGTATTCTTCAAATGGGATTTCAGTTTAGTTTTTTGATATGCTTTTTTTTACTGTTGAAAAAAAACGCATCCACTGGATATTTGAAACGTTTATTGAAAACCTCTTTTTTAACATTCCTTGTAAGTTTACCTCTTTCCTTATATCATTTTAACCAAATCCATTTAGGAACTCTATTTTTTAATATGATAGCCATTCCGTTTGTCACAACCTTGCTCTTCCCATTTGCTTTATTGTCCTTTTTGATAGAACCATTAGAATTATCTTTTTCCCATTTGGTTTTCCTTTTTGAGGGATTCATGCAAAGTTTTAAAATGTTTTCATTTATGAAACTCACATTTGCAAGTATTCCTATTATTTATATTGCAATTTATTATATTGTTTTAATTGCGGTGTTCAAAAAATCGGAAAAATGGGGAATCTTATTTGTTCTTTTATTATTCTTTCATTTTTTTATTCCTTATTTTTCAAATGATTACTTTATTGATATGATTGATATAGGACAGGGGGATTCGATTTTAATTCGCTATCCCCATTTAAAAGGAACCATTTTAGTAGACTGTGGTGGTTCTCTATATAAGAAAAATCAAAGCTCCGATACGGAAAATACGCTGATTCCTTACTTTAAAACATTGGGAATCAAGAAGATAGACGTGTTGATCATAACACATGGTGATTATGATCATGCAGGAAATGCGCTAGCACTTTTAAAAGCATTCCCAGTAAAACAAATTATTATGAATTCTGGAAATGATAATGAATTAGAGCAAACCATTTTAAAATCATTTCAGATTCCTATTTTAAAAATTAGTGAGCGAACCATTTTTTTAAAAAATCAAAAATTTCAATTTTTAAACTCTAAAACAGAAAAAAATGAAAATGAGGATAGTCTTGTTTTTTACACAAAGTTAGCAAATAAGAATATATTATTTATGGGAGATGCAGGAAAAAAAACTGAAAATAAAATAAAAAAGGAATATAAATTGCCAAAAATGGATATCCTAAAAGTAGGACATCATGGTTCAAAAAATAGTAGCGGTTTAGAGTTCTTAGAAGGCATAAGCCCAAAAATCTCTTTGATCTCTGCTGGAGTAACCAACCAGTTTCTTCATCCTCATAAGGAAACATTGGAGAATTTATCAACAATAGGTAGCCACATTTACTCTACCAAAAAGCAAGGGAGCATTAGAGTGAGACTCTCAAAACAACTTCAAGTTAGCACTTGCCTTCCCTGAGACACGTTACCCATTGGTGGCGTTTTATATAGATTTGGGGCAATTTTTGCCTCTTTTTTTGTGTTTTAATAAAAAATATTCAGAAATGTTAAGGATTTTTAAAAGTTTTGTCGTATATTATTAATAGGGAGTCTGATAATATGTCTTTGATAAGCCCAGAAGAAATTAATCATATAAAGGAAAGTAATGACATTGTAGAAACGATATCAAAACGTATCGAGTTATATCCAAAGGGGAAAAATTTTTTTGGAGTTTGTCCATTTCATGATGATCATTCTCCCAGTATGAGTGTTTCCAAAGAAAAACAAATCTATACTTGTTTTTCATGTGGTGCTACAGGAAATGTTATTAAATTTATTGAAGATTATGAAAATGTCAGTTTTATGGAGGCTTTAAAGATATTAGCAGACCAAGCCGGAATTCCTCTTTCCAGAGAAATGATTCAGAAAAAGGGGAATGAAAAAAATGAAGCGCTTTATGAGATTTATGATGTAAGTTTTAAATTCTATCATAACAATATTAATACAGCACTTGGAAAACCTGCCAAAGAGTATCTAAAGCAAAGAGATATAAGCGAGGCAATCCTGAAAGAATTTGGAATTGGTTTAGCTTTAAAAAAACATGATATGTTGACAAAGCTCCTTATGAATAAAAAGTTTGATATGAATGTTCTTATGAAAAGTGGACTTGTTGCCAGAAATGAGCATGGATATTTAGATTCTTATTATAATCGCATTATGTTTCCCTTATGGGATCTTACTGGAAAAGTAGTCGGATTTAGTGGAAGAACGTATCATGGGGAAAAAGATGCCCCTAAATATATCAATTCTAAAGAATCTGAAATTTTTAAAAAAGGAGAACTCTTGTATAATTATCATCGCGCCAAAGAGGAGGCCCGAAAAGAAAATAAAGTGATAATCATGGAAGGATTCATGGATGTGATTAGAGCCTATACGATAGGGATTAAAAATGTGATTGCTATGATGGGAACCGCTGTGACTCGGGAACAAGCTTTATTAATAAAGCGGATGGCCAAAGAGGTAATTCTTTGCTTTGACGGAGATAAAGCGGGAGAAAAGGCAACTCTGTCTTGCTCAGAGGAACTTCTTAAAGTTGGTGTTACTCCTAAAATTGTCCATTTAGAAGAAAATTTAGATCCAGATGAATATATCATGAAATATGGAAAAGAACGATTTTTGGGGAAACTAGAAAATCCACTCAATGTAATGGACTTTAAACTTTCTTATTTTAAGAAACAGAAGAATTTGTCGAGTGAACAGGATGTTGCGAAATATGTAAATGATGTATTAGAAGAATTAACAAAAATAGATGATGAGATTTTAAGGGAATTGACACTTCAAAAAGTAAGTGAAGAGTCAAGGTTGGAGATTGGATTTTTAAAGGAACAGCTTACTACTAAAAAAGCCCCACCGAAGCCTACAGAAACAAAAAAACAAACAGATAGAAAATTGAACAAGTATGATAAAGCACAAATGTATTTACTGTATTATATGTTACAGAGCAAGGAAGTAATTCGCTTATATAATAAGAAAATCACATTTATGCCGAATGAACAGTATCGTAATTTGGCGTTTCATATTAGCTATTATTATAAACTCTATGGAGATATTAATATATCTTCTCTGATTGACCAATTTGAAGATAACAGGGATCTGATTCGAACATTAGGGGAAATAGAACAGTTAAATTTAAAAGAAAATTATACCATAGAAGAAATAAATGATTATTTCAATGCCATTAAAGAATACAATGTAAAAAATGGACAAGCAGAATTGCAAAAGAAATTGAAGGAAGAAAGAGATACAAAGGAAAAAGTGAGAATCGCAAATGAAATACTTGCACTAAAAGTAAGGAGAGAAGAAAATGATAAATGAAATTAAAAGTTTTGATGAGAGAAAACAGGAATTGGTTAAAAAGGGGAAAGAAAAAGGATTTATTAGTTATGAGGAATTGGCGGCTAGTTTAAAAGGGCTAGATTTAGATGCTGATGCTTTGGATGAATTATATAACTTATTTAATGAAAATAATATTGCAATTGTTTCTGAAGATGAAAGCGAAGGAGAAAATGGTGGCAGTGTTGATAAAATTCTGTTAGATGATAATGCTTTAACAAAGGATTTAACAATCAATGATCCTGTTAGAATGTATTTAAAAGAAATTGGGCAAATTAAGCTACTTAGTATGGAAGAAGAGTTAGAATTGGCGGACCGTATTCGAGATGGAGAAGAACAAGCAAAAACCATTTTAGCAGAAGCTAATTTACGTTTGGTTGTTAGTATTGCCAAAAGATATGTCGGTAGAGGAATGCTCTTTTTAGATTTAATCCAAGAGGGAAACATTGGGTTGATGAAAGCGGTTGATAAATTTGATGTTTCAAAAGGGTATAAGTTTTCTACTTATGCAACATGGTGGATCAGACAAGCGATTACAAGAGCGATTGCTGATCAGGCTCGTACCATCCGTGTTCCTGTGCATATGGTAGAAACCATTAATAAATTAGCGCGTGTTCAAAGACAGCTTACATTAGAGTTAAATCGTGAACCAAGTGAAGAAGAATTAGCCAAAAAAATGAATGTATCTGTTGATAAAATTCGTGATATTTATAAAATTTCACAGGAGCCAGTTAGTTTAGAAACACCAATCGGGGAAGAAGACGATTCTCATTTGGGGGATTTTGTTCCAGACGAAAGAAACATGAGTCCAGAGGAATATGCAACCAATGAGATGTTAAAAGATGAAATTTCGGAAGTGTTACTTACTTTAACTGAAAGAGAAGAAAAAGTCATTCGTTTGCGTTTTGGTTTGGAAGATGGAAAATCTAGGACGTTAGAAGAAGTGGGACAAATGTTTGGCGTAACACGTGAAAGAATCAGGCAAATAGAGGCAAAGGCATTACGTAAACTTCGCCATCCATCACGTTCTAGAAAACTAAAAGATTATATGGGTGATTAATGAAGTTATCCAAAAGATTACAGACGATAGCAAATATGATTCCACCAAATATGCGAGTAATTGATGTTGGTTGTGATCACGCCCTTTTAGACGTGTATTTGACATTGCAAGGTATGAATGAATGTGTCGCAAGTGATATTAATGAAAATGTATTAGAGAAAACAAAAGAGATGATTTCCAAGTATCAATTGTCAAATCAAATATTGATTCAAAAGAGTGATGGTTTAAAAGAAATTGATTTAAAAGATGATGATGTTGTGGTGATAGCGGGAATGGGAACTTCTACGATATTATCCATTATAGAACAAAAAGGTCCAAAACATTTAATTGTTCAAAGCAACAATGATTTAAAGGAGCTTCGAGTTGGGTTCTCAGAAAAAGGGTATTTTATTGTAGAAGAACAGGTTGTACTTGAAAAAGGAATTTACTATGTGATTATCCAGTTTGAAAAAGGATTCTCTAGTTACACAGAAAAAGAGTATTTGTTTGGACCTATTCTAATATGGAAAAGGGATGGGAAAACGAATTGTTATTTTAAAGAGCTGTTAGATAAGAAAAAAAGAATTTATGCAAATCTTCCTGCTTCCAATGCTCAGAAAAAAAAGTTTTTATTGGAAATTAGGTACTTGGAAGAGATTATAGGAAAATCATTTTTGGAATTTGAAGTATAATGATATATAGGAATGGATAAAAAGGAATTCTTAAGTTAGATGCAGGAAATTCTTTTGAAATATTAGAAGGATA
>CANPBV010000031.1 GCA_947572405.1 uncultured Mycoplasmatota bacterium
TTTGTTTATATGGCTTAATCGCACTTTATTCCTTCAATTTATAATTTTATCCTGAAACTTTTAAGATCAATCTTGTCAATAACTTAAAAATATGATATTATGAATATGTCAAGGAAACTTGCATAAAATAAAAAAGGGAAATACTTAACTTTGCCTAGTTGAGTACTTACCTAAATATTTAGATTTGTACTTAATCTTTTGCTAGATTGAGTACTATTTTTTTATACATAGAATCATTAAAGAGACAATTAATAAAATGATAATTAATATTAGAAATGTGATTAACAAATCCTTTTTCTTCATAATATCAAGCCTCCTTCCTATAAGAAGTCGGCAAGTACTCAACAGTTTAGTATTTCCTAATAGAAATTATACTATAATGATGAAACTAAAACGCGAACAAGTTAAATTTTTACAGCAAAATCAGATAATCCATGCTATACTTATATTAGTTAGTAATTATTACTACCTATTATAGTTTTTGAGAAAAGTTATTCTACTTCTTCTTCACAGGCACCATTGAGGCTAAAATTTGCACCTTTGCGATTTACTATATTTAAAGTTCATAGTATTTGATATTATGGGCTTTTTTCATGTCTAAAGGAGGTATGAAATTTTATGAAAACGACCATAGAAAATTTAGAATTTCCTTGTGAGATTAAAAAGAAACTAAAAATGAAAGTGAGTATGGGCAATTTAGAAACCCAGTTTATTGATGGGCATTTAATTAAATTCGATAAAACAAATCTAAGTGTTCAGGAACCACACAAGATTATAGTTAGTAATAAAAAAAATACCTTAATTGCATTCGTTTATAATGATGAAGATAAGATATATCTTCCTAGTGTTAATGCCATTATATCATTAACAAAATATATTTCTATTTTAAATATAATGAATAAGTGCTAGTATATTTGTATAAATGGTTGCACTTTTCTTGCATACCTTTTGCACTTTTCTTGCATACCTTTTGCACTTTTTTTGCACCCTCTATGTACTAGTCAAGTCACTTCTTTTCTGTTATTATTGGTATGATAGATTATATATCTATCAAAAAATCTTGTTTACTTGCTCATTGTTTGGGTAAATCAGTAAAATTACATAATAGTTTCTAACTTATGAACACAAGTGAAAATTTGACATAAATCCAAAAAGCAATAAACCATCTTCTAATCTTATTTTAAAAGTATATACACTTTTTTTTAGTCATACCTATGCAATTTGTAATCAAAAAGTTATAAGCACAATCTCTTCTTTTAAAAAAGTTCATTGCGTTTACATCATAATTCTTTTAACTATAAATACTAATTATTTAAGTTTAGGTTTTTCGTTAGTTAATTTCTTTTGGTATTCTTCAACTGGTGATATTTGTCTTTCTGCAAAATCGTAAAAATCATGTGCTTTATCAAAGTCAAAAGCCAATAATGAACCATTTAATGTTTCAAAACCTGTTTGAATATTATCAGCTATAATGCTTTTAACTGGAATATAGTTTCCATATCCATCACCACAAATTGTTGTTAAAACTTGATTATTAGATAATTTAAAGAAAAGTAAAGTATATCCTTGTGATACCACTTTGTTAATTAAAGTGGTATCACAACAAACTCCATCTGAAAAATCTGATGCACCTTTAGCATGGTAAAAAAGACAATCCATTTACTACTTTTGAAATATATGGTTGAAATTAAATTTGGTTAGTATTTTTTTCTATCATTATACCTAGGAGTATCTATAATAAATTAGCATTTTTAAACAAAAAATTTCCAACTCGAAAACAAAAAATTTCCAACTCGAAAACAAAAAATTTCCAACTCGAAAACTTGCATAAAATAAAAAAATCTAGTATAATGTATATAGATGAGGAAAGCCTCATAAAATAAAAAGTGGAACACCTGACTTCATGCAGAGTTAAGTGCTTGCCATAAAGGTTAAACACCTTAATTCACTGAATTAGGGTGCTATTTTTTTATTTCAGCTACTAATAAAAGTAGAAGGAACAAAATGAGAATAATGTTATTTAGAATCTTTATAATAAAAACTCTTTTTTTCATAATCTCAAGCCTCCCTTCAATAATAACAATGGAAGTTCGGCAAACACCCAACAAAGTCTTGTATTCCAAATATATTATACCACATTCCAGTGTAGTAGTAAACGAATTATCTCTTATTCTATAAAGAAAAAATGCACATTACAGATTTTCAAAATCTGTAATAAATTTATCGCAGAAATGTGATTTCTCACATGTCCCTACTGAGGTGCAGGTATTCAAAACATTTGCCGTTATTATTATCATAATCGTTGATGTAGATGGAGTAACATGGCATGGCGCCAATGGAGAAGAAACTATGGTAGATCATATATTTGTACCAAAAAATTGGCAAGTCGAAAATACTGAAATCATAGATTTAAAAGGGACCTCAGATCATGAGGCGATATGTGTGGATGTTAAGAGACGATAGTTATAGTGATTTATTAATAAACATCATATAATTGCTCTTTTTACAATAGTTTAATTCATATTTTTAAATTTTTTAAAAATGTTTCATGCTACATAATAGGGTAACTATCCTTATTATGGCGAAGACTTAAGTGACTAGTCTTTGATACTATGCAATGTCATAGTATTTTTTAGTTACTTAAAATTAATACATTAAAAAATTTCTAAATTTTATTACACATTTATTACCGTTGAAAGTGAAAATATAAGAAACTATAACAATTTATGCGAATATCCTCCAAATACAAAAATATCGAAGACTCTTATAAATAAAGACTATAAAGGCATTTAAGGACTTATAAAGAAATACTCACAAAAATACAATATTTTATGTTAAAAAAGTGTTCCATATTTTAAAACTATATGATATGATGGGCATGTATTGAGGTAGGAGAACTAATTAAAATTAGGGTTTGGTATCTAAACCCCAATGTCATCAGTTTAAGAAACTACATAATAAATTGTGTAGTTTATTATGGGGGAATCAGGTTTTATTTAAAATTTATTCCACGCTAAAACTCATCAATATTTTAATACTTAATAAATATTTTTATTAAATACTACTTAATTTATTGTAACTATTCTTATTATAAGGACTAAAATGTACTTTATACTTTCTGTCCTTTCTTATTGGTATTTTATATTTAGAAATGAATTTAGCCCAAATAGGATTTTCATTTGATTTTGCTTATGGTATAATACCTTATATAAAATGATTTGTTTAAAAATGTGAGGCATATATGGATAGATTTATGATAGAAGTAAATTGTTGGATGTATGATGGATTAGAGGAATATTTATTATCATTACCTGGAGTTTTAGAGGTAGCTATTTCTGATTTTGGGAATTTTGTAATTGATGTAAAATATAATTCTAATATAATGAAAATGAAAGTGTTGAAATTGGAAATTTTGTTTTTTTTAGGAATATTGAAACTTCCAACAATTATCTCTTTTCATAAATATCCAAAAATGAAAACGAGTAGATATGATATGGTGATAACCGATTTGTGTTGTGAATTTTGCTTTTGGGGAATGATGGAGGATTTACTAGACATGGATGGAATAGAAAAAGTCGTTAGTGATTTTGATGAAAATAATTGTCACAAAGAACAGATAATGATGAAAGTAGATTACAATCCTAAATTGATAAAAGAAGCAGAACTAAAACAACTAGAACTTAAATTTAATGGTCAATCAATAAAAAAATAGGGAGTTGATGTAGATGAAAAAATTAAAATATGTAATTCTATTATTTTGCCTTACTATCACATTAATTGGGTGTACCAAAAAAGAAGCAGAATGGGCACCAGAAAGTACATCCACACCGCTTTTACTAGAAGTTACAAAAGAGGGGATGGATAATAAACTGTATTTATTTGGTTCTATTCATGCCGCAGAAAAAACGATGTATCCACTTCCAGATTATATGATCAATGCTTATAAAGAAAGTGATATTTTAGCAGTAGAATTTGACTTGGTAGAATATTCTAGTGATATGGCAAATCAAATGGAACTATTATCCAAATTTATCATTCCAGATGGAAAAAAAATTACTGATTATGTGGATGAAAAAACATATCATAGTGGAGTATCCATTTTAGAAAATTTAGGTCTTTATAGTCCGATATATGATAATTATAGTCCAATCATGTGGCAGACTTTAATAGAAACGGCTGCAATAGAAGAAGTTAATTTAAGTTCAGCGTATGGAATAGATACATATATGTTAGAACTTGCTAAAGAAGATGGAAAAAAGATATTAGAATTGGAATCAGCTGAATATCAATATAATGTATTATTAGGATTCGATGAAGAAACACAAATATATTTATTGAAGCAAAGTATAGAAGAACATGAAAATTTAAAAGAGAATTTAAAAGAATTGTATGAACTTTATAAAAAAGGAAACAAAGAAGAATTAGAAAAATTGGTATTTCAAAGTGAAGAGGAACCCAATCAATATGAAATAGAATATAATGAGAAATTCATTACAATTAGAAACAATAATATGACAGATTTATTAGAAAAAAATTTTCAAGAAGGAAAAAACGTTTTTTGTACAGTTGGTCTTGCCCATATTATTGGAAAAGGGGGAATGATAGACCAATTTGAGCAAAGAGGGTATATGGTTAGAGTTGTAAAATAATATAGAGAAACAACAATTTGTTTAGGGGATGATTTTATGGATATTGAATATTTATGTTTTAGTGTTCCAAGTATAGATGGTACAGATGATATCATTCATGACGGTGATGATGAAAATACGATTTGGATCAAAACGAAAGATAGAGAATTAAGAGAAACAGCAAAACGAAATAATATGAGTATCGTTTTTGATAGAACAACAAAAAAATTTTATAAATTAGGGCAAGAATTTGATATTAGTGGCAAAGTAATTTTTCCAAGAAGTCATATTGCATATGAAAAAGAATTAATATCAAATATTTTAGAGCAAGGAGGAATTCCAATTGAGACCATGGAAGATTATGATAAAATCATTGATTGGCCTAATTTTATAAAACCAGTACATAGAAAGTTGGTAGTTACAACTTATAAAGAATTTATAGAGAACGCAGAAAGTTATAGAACAATGTTTCAAAGAATATTTTTAAAAACGGCTATAAAAAGTAGAATTCGTCATATTTTAACTGCCTTTGGAACAATAAATATAGAAGGAGAAGATTTCTTTTTTACAAAACCCCCCTTATTTGACTTAAAAAAGGATGATACAATTTTTTTATCAGAAGCTTTTAAACCTATTTCAGACCCAGAAAATGATATGAGCTGTAAAGAATATCGTGTCTTTGTAGTAAATGACAGCCTTCTTAGCATTTCTAGGTCATATGTAGATTATGAAACGCAAGTTCCAGAAGCAGTAACTGCTTTTGCAGAACTTCAAATAGAGAGAATTTCAAAAGTTCCAGAATTTCCTAGTAGTTATGTGCTAGATATAGGACAAGTTTTAATGGATGGAAAAGAAGTCATTGATATGATAGAATTTAATCCAATTTGTAGTTCAGGATTAGAAGTAAGTCATAAACTAGTAGAAGAAATATTAAAAAGAAAAAATGCCCCAAAACAGTTTGTAAAAAAATAAAAAGATTTTAAATGTTTCATAAAGTGAATATATTAAAGTAATATATCACTTTTTTTCTCTATAGCATATAGAAAATAATACCAGCAAAAATAGGTTTGGAAATTTTCTAATCTATGATATGATAGTGGTAATAAAAAGAAAGAGGTAGTGTATGAAAAAATGTCGATTATGGATAATATTGGGATTTCTCATGCTATTTGGAATTACAAATGTAGAAGCAGCCTCCTTTGGAATGAGTGCATCTAAAACAAGAGTAACTCCAAATGGAACTTTTACAATCTCTGTAGGAGGAGACTGTATTGGAAGAGTAAACTTAAGTATTAGTGGAGGGACCTTATCAACTTCGAGTGTTTGGGTAGAACAAAACTATCAAACTATAACTGTTCGCGCAGGAAGTAGTGGAACTGTTAAAATTGTAGCAACCCCAGCAGCCGGATTTTCAGATGCAGATGCAAACGAATATGCACCAGGAGCTAGAAGTATTAATGTAGCGATTTCATCAGGAAGTACATCTTCTGGTAGTACGACAACGAAACCTCCAGTAGATACACGTTCAACCAATAACTTGTTAGCTTCTTTAACGATTCACTCAGGAAACTTGAGCCCTAATTTTGATGCCAATACAGTAGAGTATCATGTAGACTTACCAAGCAATCAAAAATCTATAGTAGTGGAAGCGAAACCAGCAGATGGAAAAGCGAGCGTTACAGGAACAGGAGAAGTGAATTTAAATCCAGGCGATAATACGATTAAATTAACTGTAACAGCTGAAAATGGAAGTGTAAAGGAATATACTATTTTTGCGTATGTAGAAGAAGAGCCAGATGTTTATCTTTCTTATCAAAAAGAAGATATTGGGATTGTAAAGAACTTAAAAGGAGTAACCATTCCAACAGGGTTTGAAACAAAACAACACACAATTAATGACCATACATTTTCTGTTTTCTCAAATGGAAGTCTCACTTTCATTTATGGTATCAATTCTAAAAAAGAAAAAGGATTTTATCTATTTGATGAAGAATTAAATGAATGTACAAGTAAAATACTTCCAATAGCCATTCAAAACAAAACATTTTATTTGTATGATTTAGAACAAGAAAAAAAAGGATTTAAAAAAACAAAAGTCAATATCAATAATATAGAAGTAGAAGGATATCAATTTGAAAAAGAATTTGCGCATTATTTCTTAATTCCTGTTTTCAATAATGAAGGAAAAAAAGTAGAATACTTATATGAAGATACAGAACAAACCTTTCAGTTATATTCCAATTTTTTATCTATAACAGAAAAAGAATATCAAAACTTAAAAAAAGAAATGGAACAAAAAGATTGGATTATTTATGGACTAATCGGTTGCTTTGTTGCCAGTTTAGGTGGAATTGTATTTTTATTCATAAGGTTGTGTTCTACTTTATGACTGATAATATATATTAATCATTGTATAATTAAAATTATTATTTATTAGAAAATATAGTAATCAGTTATTATGTTGAACACAACTATTCATAAAAAGAAGAGGTAAAAAAGATGAGAAAAAACATTAATTTTGCTAGTATCTTCATTCTTTTTCTTGCCCTCTTTCTTCAAATTGGAAACTTATCAAATAAAGAGCCTGTTCAAATCACTCAAAATGGTAAAGTATATTCAAATTATAATGAATTATATGGAGTAGAACCATTAAAACGTTCACAAATTGTTTTTAACGATACAAAAAAATCACTCAAATATATTGCTGTATTTATCGAATTTAGTGATAGCGCTACATATCCAAATCACTTGGATGATGATGAAAGCGTTTCAAATGCAGAAATTATAATGAATAGTGATGAACTTTTTACAATGGATACCGTAACAGGAAAAGTGAAAGTTCCATCATTTAAAAAATACTATGAAAGAGAAAGTTATGGAAAACTATCCATTACAACAGAATTTTTTCCAAAACAAAATGGAAAAGTAGTTTCTTATGTAGATCCTCATCCAATGGCATACTATCAAAAATATAGTGATTCAAATCCAATTGGATATAAAGACACCAATGAATCCTTGCAAAGAGAAACAGAACTTATCAATAATGCAACATCCTATGTATCTAGTCAAATTGAACAAGCTGGAATAAAAGCGACTGATATTGATACTGGAAATGATGGAATTGTAGATGCCATATCATTTTTTGTAGAAGGAAAAGGCGTACTAGATAATCCAGTCGGTTGGGGAGATTTACTATGGTCTCATAAAATGGATAACTATGGCATAAGTGCAACCATATTAGGAAAAAGGGTTGTCTCTTATAACTTACTTTATGCCTATGATTACTCGGATGCAGCTGGATTATTTTCACTAAATAGAGGAACTTATGGAACGATCATTCATGAATTTGGACATACCTTAGGATATGTTGATTTATATCGTTTTGCTCCATCCAAAGGAAATCCAGTCGGTTTCTTTGATATCATGGGTTCAACAATCGGTTCTAATCCACAAAGTTTTTTGACCTATTTTATCAGTGAATATAACCAAGCAACCAATTGGCACCAACCGTTACCAGTCATCGATAAAACCACAACGAATATTACACTATCAAAACCAAATTTTACGGATTCCAATGAAAAAAGGGCAGTAAAAGTACAATTATCAAGTGATGGAGAAGAATACTTTATCATTGAATATCATGATAAAAAAGATACCTATGAAGCATATTCTGTAGATGAAAGCGGAATTATCGTATATCGTGTCAATGAAAAAAATAAATATTCAGGAAATAAAGAGGGCGGAGATCACGGAGAACTAGACCACATTTTTGTGTTTAGACCAAACGAGACTGGACTAGGAGATGGAAATGGAACTATCTCCCAAGCAACTCTAAACTTAAATCGTCCAAAACTTGGTAAGAATATCGATGTAGACAATCATGATTTTGATGCAGAAACAATCTATTACTCTAATGGAAACAATTCTGGCATTATCATAGAAGTATTAAACCAAACATCAGAAACCGTAACATTTAATGTAACTTTCCCAAATATTGGTGGAGATGGAACCGAAACTTCTCCTTATCTGATTGGCGATGTCAACACATTTTTATATTTAATGCAATTGGATTCAAAAGGAAAATATTATCAACTAACAGCAGATTTGGATTTTAAAGATGTCAATAATTATCCGAGTATGGAATTTTATGGCACTTTAGAAGGAAATGGACATACATTATCCAATATCTCTTCTAAAAATTCTGGAGTTTTTTATAATATCGGAGAATATAATGCTCGTGCGACTGTACAAAATCTATATATTGAAAATATAAAAAGTACAGGAACAGGAGATTCTATTGGAGGATTTTCATCGGTTATTACAAACGGAAAAATAAAAAACGTTCATGTCCTATCAGGAACCATTACAAATATTACCTCAATTAATGAACTAGCTTCTACAGGTGGATTTGCTGGAAACACTTTTTCTAGCAGTAGCATTGAAGACTGTTCCGCTTCAGCAAATGTAAGCGCCCCTAAAAATGTAGGAGGATTTATTGGAATTAATTCTAATGCAATGATAAAAAATAGCTATTCCGAAAGTATTGTGAGTGGTGATAAAAATATAGGAGGGTTTATTGGAATACAAAGTATAACAGAAGCCCCTTATAAAGTTCCAGAAAACGTATATTATAAAAGCAATCTTTCAGCAGTAGGAGGTCATGCTGGCTTTCTTCACAATTTAACAATTCTTCCAGAACAAGATTTGGGAAAAGGAATTACCAAAATAGTCGTTTTAGAACAAGTAAGTGTTAAGAAAAATGAAACCATTTCCTATTCAGTCACACTTCCCACAACTTATGAAAGCAAAATGGAAAAACCAGATATTGCCGAATATCAAGCTGGACAACTGAAAGGATTACAAGCTGGAAATACAAAACTTTACTTGATATTTTCTATCGGAAGTAGAAAAATTGAAATCATAACAGAAATAACGGTTGTAGATAGTACTTTACCAGATATAGAAATAACGGAAATCATTTTGGATAAAAGTAAACTTGAATTAGAAGAAAATGAGCGAGTTAAACTAAACGTTATAATAAAACCAACCAATCATACCATGTCAAATTCTATGGACTGGAAATCGAGTGATGCCAATATTGTTTCCGTAGATGAATTTGGAAATTTGACTGCTATAAAGAGTGGAACAGCAACCATAACAGCCACTACCGTAAATGGAAAAAAAGCTGAATGTATTGTGACTGTAATCGTAGCTAAGAAATTGAATGAAAATGAAGTTTTAAACTCTTTTGGTTTAACAAAAAAAGAAAACTATGTAACAGGATTTCAAATAGGAAGTAATGTTGCCAATATAAGAAATAAACTTTCTAGCAACACCAAAGTAACATTATCCAGTTTTAAAAGTGCGAATGGAGTAGAAATTACAAGTGGAACCATCGCAACCAATATGAAATTTACACTTCGTTTTAACAATCAAGAATATCATTATACAGTTGTGGTTAAAGGAGACGTAAACGGTGATGGACTAATTTATGCAACTGATTATGTCAAAATTAAAAATCACATCATGGGGAAAACAGCCTTAAATGGAGCTTATTTATTAGCTGCTGACATTAATAATGATAATAGAATTTATGCAACGGATTATGTTAGAATTAAAAACTATATCATGGGAAAAGGAACGATAGAACAACAATTTTGACAACTGTAATTTTGGAGCTTTTTGATAAAGCTCTTTTTTCGTGAAAATATCATGAAACTATTTTAGATATACTTGACAAAATAAACCTTTAACGATAAATTTAAAATAGTGAGGTGTAGTATGTATTGTAAACAATGTGGAACAAAAAATAAAAAAGAAGCATTATTTTGTGAAGAATGCGGAAAAAATTTAGAAGAAAAGAAAAAAGTATTTCAAGAAAGAAAAAAAATATCAAAGAAAACAAAATTTATAATCGAAATAATCGCAATTATTGTAATCTGCTTAGGGTTTAGCTTTACTTTTTTATCTTATATGCTGTCCCCTAAAAAAGTAGCAGAACGCTATATGAAAGCATTGGTAAATGGAGATATCAATCAACTATATTCCTATTTAGAAACCGAAGGAGATAAAACCTTTATTTCAAAAGAAATATATCAGGAGATCCTAAAGGAAAATAAAATTATAAATTATCATATTACAGATGTCGAATATGGGAATAATAAGTTAACAGCATCTGCTTCCATTGTTTATACAGAAAAAGATAGTAAAGACGAAAAAACAATGAGGATATCACTGATAAAACAAAAAAAGAAATGGTTGTTATTTTTTGATGATTGGAGAATCTCTTCTTCCGAAACAAATGATAAAATTGTAGAAGATTTTAAAATAATTGTCCCAAGGAATGCGAAAATAACTTATGCTGGAATAGAGGTAAAAGATAAATATTTAGACAAAAATAGTTCTACAGATACGACTGACATTTATATTTTAAAACAAGTATTTAGAGCCTCTACGAAAATAGTTGTTGAACTGGAAAATGGATACCAAATAGAAGATGAAATAACACCAAGTTTTTATAAACGTTCTTACACTGTGAGCATATCATTGAATGATATCACGAAAGAAGAACAAGAAGAAATAAAAACGTCTATTAAAAATGATTTAACCATTTTATATGAAGGGGCAATTCAAGGTAAAAGTTTTGATGATTTAGAACATCTTAGTATAGAAAAAGGAAATACGGAAACAATTGAGAAAAAATACAATGCCTTAAAAGAAAAGTTAAAACAATCTTATAATATGTTAACAGCAATTGAATTTACTGATATCACATTATCAAGTGTCAAATTAGAGGAAAATGGAAATCAAGAATTTCGTTTTAAAGCAAATTATCAATATGACATTAAATATTTAGATAGTGCCTCACAAGAGCAAGCGAAAAGTAGGGAAGATTATACTTATATGAATCTTTCATATTATATGAAAGATAAAACATATTATATTGTAGATGCCAATAATCTAGAGGATTATTTTTCTAGATATTAAAAGGAGTGAAAAAAAATGGCGAAATTTTGTATTAAATGTGGAAAATCATTAGAAGAAGGAAAAGAATGTACTTGTACTACAAAAGATACATTAACACAAACGAAACAAGTTGCTAGAAATTATGTAAATTTGTTTTTAGAAATTATGAAAGGATTAGTAAAAGCACCAATCGATACCATAAAAAAATATGGAGTAGAAAAAAATTTTGGATTTAGTGCTATAGCAATGCTTTTCAATTCTTTTCTCTTTGGTTTATTCTTCTATTGCATATTAAAAGAAGAGACAAATGCATTCAGTTATGGTTTCCTTATAAGTAGAGATATTCCATTGATAAAGACTATACTGTTAGGTACCTTACTCATTGGAATAGGATTTTTAGTTACGATTTTTATGATTTATATATTAGCAGGTTCTTTGCTCAAAGCCAAAGCAGAACTTAAAGTTATCACATCTATGATTGGAATATGTTCTATTATAATGACAGTGGCACTTGCAATCTCTATCATTATCGTATTTCTTTCTATGAAACTTGCTATGTTTATTTTATTGATTGCTAGCTTATTTTATTTTGTTTATTTATTACAAGGTATCAATGAAATTAGCAAAATAGATAAAAACAAACTTGCTTATGTATTTGTTCCAACGATTTGTGTTACCCTTTTTGTAGTTGTTTATATCGTTCCTAAAATTTTATTTTAAAAGAAAGAATTCCTCTTTCTTTTTTGAAATGGATAAAATAGAATTTATATTAGAGCAACTGCAAAAATCAACATTTAGAAGTAGATTTACATTGAATCAAAAAGAAAAACGATATATAGAAGAAAAAGGAATGGATATCGTAGAAAAGCATGCATATGATTTTATACATACCCGTTTAGTACCTTCGTTTATTTCAAATGATGGAAAACAGACCCCAATGAAGGGGCCTCCTGTTTTTTTAGCGCAACATGCAACAGCAACTTGTTGTAGAAGCTGCTTATAAAAATGGCATAAAATAAAAAAAGGAAAAGAGTTAACAAAAGAAGAACAACAATATATTGTAAGTATTATTATGACTTGGATTCAAAGTGATAGATAATCTTATAGAAATATGATACAATTTTTTTAGGAGAGTGAAAAGATATGCAGAAATTAGTAAGAGATTTGATTCCAGATATTATAAAAGAACAAGGTGATATTCCAACAACTAGGATTTTATCTGACGAAGAATTTAAAAAAGAATTAGATAAAAAATTATTAGAAGAAGTCAATGAATATTTAACTGATCAAAATATAGAAGAAATCGCAGATGTTATGGAAGTTATTTATACTTTATTAGAGATTCATGGATGGAGTTTCGATGATGTTGAAACAGTAAGAAAAGAAAAGGCTCAGAATAGAGGTGGATTTCGAGATAAAGTATTTTTAGAAAGTATAGAAGATGGAAGAAAAAACTAATGTCATGAGACTTTTAGACCAAAAGAAAATTCCATATAAACATTATTCTTATATAGGAACAGGAGCAATGAGTGGTGTAGAAGTAGCAAATGTCTTAAATGAAGATGTCGCGCATGTTTTTAAAACTCTTGTAACGACATCCAAAAGTAAAAAGAATTATGTATTTATGATACCAGTTGCAGAAGAATTAGATTTAAAAAAAGCAGCAAAAGCAGTAGGAGAAAAAAGTATTGAAATGGTTCAATCCAAAGATTTATTAGGATTAACAGGATACATCCATGGAGGTTGTTCTCCGATTGGAATGAAAAAACAATTTGAAACGGTCATTGATAGTTCAGCACAAAATCATGAAACAATTATTTTTAGTGGTGGAAAGATAGGCTATCAAATAGAATTATCATTAGATTTATTAAAGAAAGTAATTCCTTCTAAAATAGATAATATTATTGTTTAGTTAAGCCTCTATTATATGATTAAGGATAAAGACATGAAACAAAAAGGAGAGATCAATCAAGTTCTTAAATTATCCTACTAGCAATTTGGGATAGCGCTTATATTTATATAAAAAGGCATACTCTTATCGTGAAGTAGAGTATGCCTTTACTATATTATTTTTACAAAGCTATATTTATTTTTATGTAATTTTAGTGGTGTATACAAAACACTTTAGAATCATCCTGTCTTATTTTTCGTTTCCTAGAATTTTATCAATAATTCCATAATTTAATGCTTCCTCGGCAGAAAGAAAATAATCTCTTTCTGTATCTGCTTCTACAGTTTTTAAATCCTTCCCAGTATTTTTAGATAAAATTTGATTTAATTTCTCCCTTAATTTCAAAATACGCTCGGCAGCAATTTTAATTTCCGTTGCTTGTCCTTGTGCTCCACCTAATGGTTGATGAATCATAACTTCACTATTTGGCAGACAATAACGTTTTCCTT
The DNA here is from genome assembly GCA_947572405.1 of uncultured Mycoplasmatota bacterium. GTDB lineage: Bacteria > Bacillota_I > Bacilli_A > RF39 > UBA660 > MGBC102946. The sequence goes on from CANPBV010000031.1 coordinate 13,995, forward strand.
TTGTGCCACTAGAGAGTAAAAAGGCAGCCATGCTAGCACTCATTCCAATACAAATTGTAGATACATCGCTTTCAATAAAATTCATAGTATCATAAATTGCCATACCAGCTGTGACGCTTCCACCAGGAGAATTAATATAAATACTAATATCATTGTGATTTAAGGAATCCAGGTATAAAAGTTCTGCCACAACGGAGTTAGCATTATTATCATCAATTTCTCCGCTTAAAACAATAATACGATCTTTTAATAATCTAGAATAAATATCATAAACACGTTCACCATTGCTACTTCTTTCAATTACTGTCGGTATTAATCCCATAAAATTCCTCCTCTTTAATATTGTAGAATTTAAAAGCATAAAATATACAATAAAAGATGTGACAAAATATTTATTTTTTGGTAAAATGTAGATATAGAATAAGAGGGATAGAATGGAAAAAGTTATTAAAGTTAATTATCAGAATAAAGAAACAAAAGAATTTATTAATGAGACAACTTTATTAGAAATTAGTGAAAGTTTTAAAAAATATTATAATTATCCAATATTGATTGCAAACGTAAATAATGACTTAGTAGAGCTCAGCGAAAAAGTAACTGGAAAATGTAAAGTAGACTTTTACGATCGAAGTAGTTCAGTAGGAAGATCCGTTTATGAAAGAAGTGCTTGTCTCATGTTGATAGTAGCTACAAAAAAGGTACTTGGCGAAGTAGCAGAGTTATATGTAGAACATTCTATGGATAATGGCATTTTTTGTAGAATTAAAGGAGTTTCTTTTGACAAGCCAGTAATGAAAAAAATTGAAGAAACGATGAGAGAAATTAGCAAACAAGATTTGCATTTTTCTAAAATCTCAGTATCTAGAATTGATGCAATTAACTATTTTAGAAAAAAACATCAAATGGATAAAGTGAGAGTATTAAAATATATTAGTAATACATATGTAAATTTATATCGTTTAGATGATGTGTATGATTATTTCTTTGGTGAGATGGCGTATAGTACAAGTCAAATTGATGAGTTCAAATTAACTTTTATTAAAGATAACGGATTTATTTTAAGCTTGCCAACAATTGCAAATCCAGAATGTACATTAGATTATGTACACCATTCTATGGTATTTAATAGCTTTTTAGAATATACAGAGTGGGGAAATACAGTTGGTATTAGTGATGCTGCAGATTTGAATGAAATTGTTTCCAAAGGAAGGTATAATGAAGTAATCCGCCTTTCTGAAGCATATTACGAAAGCCAACTGATCAGAATTGCAGATAAAATATATGATAATAAGAAAAATATCAAGATGGTGTTATTAGCGGGTCCCTCATCTAGTGGAAAGACAACAACTGCGAAAAAGTTATGTGTCTATTTACAAAGTAAGGGTTTTAAGACACATATAATTTCAATTGATGATTATTTCTTATCAAGAGAAAATACACCAAAAAATGAGTTTGGAGAATATGATTTTGAATCCATTAGGGCAATTGATACAAATTTGTTTAATAAACATTTAACAGATTTGTTGGCTGGGGAAAAAGTGTTATTGCCAGAATACAATTTTATTACAGGCAAAAAAGAATTTCATAAGAATTACTTACAATTAGGGGAAAATGATATCATTG
>CANPBV010000032.1 GCA_947572405.1 uncultured Mycoplasmatota bacterium
CTTCTTTTTCAATGCTTATTCGACTTTTTATTTCTAATTTATAATTTTATCCTGTATTTAAGAACTTCTATTTGCTCTTCTTCTTTTCTCATTCTATCTCTCCATTCCTTCATAACCCATTCATCATTTGTAGCGCCTCTATTGATTCTTTTATAAATTGTTCCATAATATCATTAATTCTTCTGTTTTTTAACATCTAGTTCTATTAATGTTAATAAAAAGCTCTCATCTTCTGGTAAATGATCTATCCTATTAGGATACTACTTTTTATAGATATTAGAAAAATATGAATGACTGTTTCTTTATTGCTTTCTACATCCTCTTCGCCCATTAAATAATCAATATATTTTGTTTCCTCTTTTTCTTCTAACATAAAGTCATAGATATTTTTGTAACATAGGGATATCATCATATTTTGCTTTTCTTGTTACAAATCTAGTTTGTAGTCTATAACAATATCTCCTATTTCTTTCTGATTTTAACACGATCCATTTGGTTCAATATTGATACAAACATCTCCATAATATGCAACATAATCTGTTCTTTCTTTATCTTTGTCATTCCTTTTATCCAATTCATTTTTGCTTAATTTCAAGTTTTTGAATGATTTTTTAAAAGGGATATTTCAATAATAAGATAAACGTTTACTGGAATATTTAAGGCGATTTTCCTAGAACAACATAGCTTTACACACAATATTCGTTTTTCTTTCTCAATTTTTATCTAGTTTCAAATATCGATTTTCAATTTTTCTCTATCATATAGATTATGAATATGCTCGTTTTTTCATTGATAGTAAATCTAATAGACATATAGCACCTTCTTTCTAAACTACATATTAACACGCAAAGAAAGGGGAAGTAAAATAGCAAATTTTAAATATTTGAAATTTTTTTTTATCAATTTTTCATATCTTACATAACAATTTTTCATATCTGAAAACTTTTATTTTACAAAAAAATAAAGTTTAAAAAAAATAAAGATTTTTTTCTTTATTTCCTAAATTCTACATTTTTATGTTTTCATTTTTACACTCATTTTTTTATATATGCTTTTTTACAAACAACATCATCCGCTAAAAGTTGCGCAAATATTTTTTCATGTATTGCTTGTTTCTGTTCTCTCCAATCACGCCAATTTTCTATTGAAAATCTAGAAAATTGATGTAGTAAGGTTTGACGTTCTTCTGTTGACAATCTCCATAAAATAATATCTTGAATACTTTGAGTGATAACACCACAATTTTTATGGTTATACCTTTGTTGATTGTGTCGAATAAACTCTTCCGCTATATCGTTTGCTATTCTATATAAATCAAATGTTGTCATGCCTGATTTAGAATCAATAATCTTATTTTGCTCTGTGAGTATAATAGTTGCAAGACATTTCAAAGCCTTTTTTTCGATTTCTCTAATTCTAGTTGGTGTCACTCCAAACATTTTAGCAATCTCTGGTATGCTCATCGCCTCTCCACAAATACCATAGCGTAATTCTAATACTTTTATTTGTTTTTCACTTAGTTTTTGTAATGCACGAGCTTCTATCCGTTTTCTTTCTTCTTCTTTTATGATACTATCTTCTAATGGATTAGAATAGTATTCAGTCTTTTTTTCCATATTATATTTCCCCCTCTTTTTTATTGAGGCTTATTTTAACACAATTGAATATTTTTATCAAATTTTTATAATTAAAAAGAGACTTTGTAAAAAATCTCTCTATTCTCCTTTTAAAGCGTCCATTGCAGCACGCATTTCAAGATCATATTTCACCATATCTAATCCACCAAATAGTTTTAAGAATTCTTCTTTTTTCATTTGATATTTTTCTGCTAATTTAGTAGCTTCTTCCTCGGCTTGTTCGTCTGTTATTTTAATATTTTCTACTGTTGCAATTTCTTCTAACATTAATCTAAATGTAATACGTTTAACAGCCTCATCATGCATTTGATCTTTTAAAGCTTGCTCATCAGAATTTGTAAATTGATAAAATTGTTCTAATGTAATTCCCTGCATTTTTAGGTTTTCTTCATACTGTTTAATCATACGTTTCTTTTCTTCTGCAATCATAACATCTGGAATATCAATCGCTACATTTTTAGCAGCCGCCTCTAATAAGTCATCTACATATTTGTTATCGGCCTCGGCTTCTTTGTGAGTCAAAATATTTTCCTTTACTTGAGTCTCTAATTTTTCTAGTGAATCGATTCCTTCCATTCCTAAATCTTCAAAAAATTCATCATTAATTTCCGGAACCTTTACTTCTTTTACTTCATGAAGTGTTACTTTAAATACTACTGGTGCCCCTTTTAAATCCTCACTATGATAGTCACTAGGGAAAGTTACATTGATTTCTTTCACTTCACCTGATTTCATTCCAATTAATTGTTCCTCAAAACCTGGAATAAAAGTTCCACTTCCGATTGTTAAAGAGTAATTTTCTGCCTTTCCACCTTCAAAAGCTACTCCATCTTTAAATCCTTCGAAATCAATTACTACAATATCTCCATCTGCTACAGCTCCATCTTTTAAAACATTTTCTGCATATCTTTCTCTCATGTGTCCAATAGCATGATCGATTTCTTCTTTTGTAACATCTACTTTTTCTTTTTTGACACCAAGTCCTTTATATTTCCCTAATTTTACTTCTGGCTTTAAGGTCAAAGTAAATTTAAACTCAATTCCTTCATCACTCACATCCGATAAAGCAATATCGGGTTCTGCCACAATTTTTAAATCTTGTTTGTCTTCAAATGCTTTAATATATGCTTGTTCCAAACATAAATCAGCCGCATCCATGTATAAAGATGACTTTCCATATTTTTTTAAAAACAATTCTTTTGGAGCATGTCCTTGACGGAAGCCATCAATTTTCACTTTTTTACTTGCTTTAAGATAAGCTTTATCTAAAGCTTCTTCCCATTCTTTTCCTTCTATCTTAACAGTAAATTCTTTGACATTTTTATTTTCTGTTGCTTCATTTTCCTTACTCATACTTTTTCCTCCAATTCATGTTACTAGTATATCTTATTTTTCTTAATAATTCAACACCTTTCCTTTTTTCACTTAAAAAAGCACTTAGTGCTTTTACATAATTTCTACAACTTTAACGTCATATTTTCCATTTGGACTTTCTACAGATACAATATCTCCAACATGAAGACCTAAAATTGCACTTGCAATTGGAGATTCATTGGAAATTTTATTTTGGAATGGATCTGCTTCTTTACTTCCAACAATTGTATACTCTTCTGTTTCTTTATCTTCTACATATTCCAATTTCACCTTAGAACCAATTGCTACTTGATCTGTTTTTACATCGCTAATCACAATCGCATTTTCAATCATTGCTTCTAATTCCTGAATCTTGCTTTCTACAATTGCTTGTTCTGTACGAGCAGCATCATATTCTGCATTTTCACTCAAATCCCCTAAAGCACGGGCATCTTTTAATGCATTGATTACTTCTGGCCTTTTTTCTAATTTTAAATATTCTAACTCTTTTTGCATTTCTTCAAGGCCTGCTTTTGTTAAGTAAATTTCTTTTGTATTTGACATTTTTATTTCACCTCAGATTTTAATTTTTCTTGTAAATCTACAAAATAATACTACAGTTTTTTCCTTTTGTCAACTCTGTTTGTATTATTTTTTAATTCGCATGAAATCATTTGGATATAATGCTTTTTCAATTTTTATTTTCACGATCTGTCTCGGATGTCTCACAACTTCTATTGATTCCCCATTTTCATCTATGATTTCTTGTATTTTTGTTTGAAAAGTATCAATATTTGGTCCAAAAAATTCTACTGTATCTCCAATCTTAAAATAGTTTCTCTGTTCTATGACAGCATATCCATTTTGATAGTTTAGTACAAGACCTAGAAAGTCTTGATTAGACACCTCTAATCTACCATTATAGTACTGGCATTCTACTCCCTCACTACCATCAAAAAATTGTGGGACAGAATCTCTATTGGCACAATTTGTAAGTACTTTTTCATACTCTTTATTATATTCATAAATTTCTTTTTGTTTCGTATATTCATCAATTACTTTTCTATAAATGTCGACAACGGTTGCAATATAATAAATTGAACGCATTCTTCCTTCTATTTTAAAGGATGTAATTCCCATATCTATCATATCTGGAACATATTTTAATAAAGATAAGTCTTTCGTACAAAAGGTAAACGGTTGTTCCCCTAACAATGGGGTTTTTGTTTCATCCAACAAATCGAAATCCCAACGGCATATTTGACTACATCCTCCCCTGTTAGAATCTCTAGCCGTCAAAAAATTAGAAAGTACACATCGTCCGCTATAGGAAGCACACATGGCTCCATGAATGAAACATTCAATTTCAATATCCACATGTTTTTTTATTTCCATAATTTCTTCTCTTGTGGTTTCTCTTCCAAGAACAATTCTAGTAATCCCCTCTTGCTTCCAAAATTTTACTGCTTCATAATTTAAAGTAGATTGTTGTGTTGATAAGTGAAGTTCTAAATTGGTATTTTCTTTTGCAAGAGAAATAATAGCTGGATCACTAAAAATAATTGCATCTACTCCTATTTGATCTAAGTTTTTTAAATAGTTGGTTAATTCTTTTAGTTCCGATGTATGAAAAGCAATATTGACCGTTACATAAACTTTTTTTTGTAAATTATGAGCAAATTCCACGCCCTCTTTTAATTCGTCTAAGGTAAAGTTGGAAGCATTTGCCCGAAGTCCAAACATAGTTCCCCCTAAATAAACAGCATCTGCCCCATAAAGGAGTGCGAATTTAAGTTTTTCTAAGTTCCCTGCGGGTGCTAAAAGTTCAGGCTTTTTCATACATTTTCCCCCTTAATTTTATAAATCGTTTCTTTGTATAAAAATCCTTTATCCACATTTTGTCGACATAATTTATTAATGGTATTTTCTATTTGTTCTTGATTTTCTTCGGTTAAATTTTGTAATAAATGTACAATCTGATGAAAAGCCTCTTCTTCTATTAAGAAACTGTTTAAAACAACATACTCAGTCCCTATCTGTTGTAACTTCAAGACTTCCTTTGCTGCATTTAAGATATGTGCTGAATAAACAGTTGTTCCATTCTCATCATCTACGATTGGATACTCATTTCCCTCTTTTTTCAAATAATACAAATTCCCGTTTTCTGTCAACCTAAAACATTTTAAATAGTTTTTTACCAAATGTCTTTTGGAATCAAACATTGGTAGGTATCCAAAAATATTTACAAACAAAGAAACATTAGTATTCTTTCTAATCTCCTCTATTTCATTTAATGTAATTTCACTCGATAAATAAACGCCCTCTATCCCATGCTGGGCCCAAAAGTTACAAGTTCCTGCATTGGTAGTAAGGTGCTCCTGACTCCAAATCAGGGGGTAAGATATCTGTAATTTTTCTTTTAAATTCACTACACTAATATCATAATAAAATACCCCATCTATTGAATATTGTTCTAATTCTAGCATTGTTTTTTTTAATTTTTCTAAATCTTTATTATGCATATTTTTATTTAGCATAATAAAAATTTTCTTTCCACGCTTTTTTAAATCCATATAGTCTTGTAAATCTTCCAGTTCTATATAAAAAGGTAAATTCACGCTCAAAGATTTGATTCCTAAAATAACTCCATCTGATGTTATATTTTGTTCTTTTTTGCTTGGTATTGTTAATAAATCCATGTTTTCACATCCTATCGTATTATAACAAAAATCAGATAAAATAGCAAAACAACCATAATGTCTTTTACTACTCTATTTGCACTTTTAAAAGAGTTCGAGTTTCGTAATTCATTTTTTCTACTTTTTCAGGTTAATTTTTATCACATAATTGTCTTGTGTCACCATTTATTTCTTTTCTCTCATTTGAATTTTGTTTCTTGAGGCCATTCATGAAAAGATCAAAAACATAAAAAAGAATCCTTTTATAAATTGTGCTACAAAAAAATACAGATTTTTAGAATCCTTTTATAGGAATGGATAATCTGCATTTCTATTTATAAAAATCATACTTTTAAAATTTTTTCTGGTATTCTAAATTTTCTGATACCTGTTTTGTTTCATTGGTAATAAAATTAATAATTGTACTTGTACCATCTAAATTTTTATTTTGAGACAGCAATCCTACATAATAAGATAAAACATCGGCAATATAATGGGGATTCCCATATGTAATATATTTCCACACATATTTTTCTCTGGCTTTCGCTATTACTTGAGGATCCTTTTCATCTAGGCCAATAAAAACGCGATAATAATAATTATTTGGGTTACGATGAACATCTTCCACAATCTTAAGCCAACCTAAATCATTAACATTGTTTTTCACATCTTCTTCAGTAATCCCCATTTGTTTGGCATAGTCATGAATCACAACCCGCATCATTTCCTCACCATAATTATAGGATTGAAGCGCCAAGTAAAGATTCCCATCATACAAGTTGATTCTATTTTGCAAATACATTGCTGCAGCTTGAGCATTTATAGAAAAATTAATAGCATTTTCCATTGTAATAGATAAGGTATCTTCACTCTCCGTTTCATAATTCCAGGCTTTCACAATTTGTCCTTCTGGTAATTCTAATTGAAATGCTCCTACTCCATATCCATTATAATAAATTCCATCTGGGCAACATGCTTCATGATCCAAATTGGATTCAGCTAATCCTTTTGCCATTAATAAATAAGGATCGATACCATAAGTATGTCCTACATTCATAATAATTGCTCCTCTATTACTGTAGACAATTTCTTCTACTTTTTCTGGATCCACCCTAGCGCCTATCATAATTTTAGAATTATCATAACCGTTATAATTGCGCTGGAGGTTCCTTGTTTCTTCTAAGCGAGTTGAAAAATCCATAATATTATCTTTTTGACTATCATCTTGCACCCCTAAAACAAATTCATCCATTTTAGGCAATTCTATATTTTTTATATCGGGAACTGGTCCCATTAAATTTATATCGGAAAAAACATTATTTTGTTTAGTGGTAGCACTACTAATTATTGCTTGTTGCTCGTGAAAATCAGCGTTTCCATTCATTACGAATCGTACGCCTGTTACTAATAACGTTCCAGCCATAGCAAGAGCTGCCAATCTCGTTTTGTTTACATATAACAATTTTAATTGTAAGAACTGCAAGAAACTCGTTCTTTCCTTCCTCTTTAAGTTTTCAAAAACAATTGGTGTCTTAACAAGCCGCTCGAATAATGTAAAAAAAACGGGAATTTCTAACAAATCTTCATAATTTCTGACAACAATAGTCGTTTTATCAGCCGTAAATAAGGTCAAGTTTTGCCCCCTAATTACGGCATCTACAAAATGAGTTGCATTTCTGATAATATATTCTTTAATATCTTTCTCTTTATTTGTTCGTCTTCGGTAGGTTTCCCCTGTGCTTTTTGTTCTAATTTCTAAATAAAGACCATTTTCTGAAGCTCCAATATAAGCCAATCTTTTCATGTTTCACCACCTTACAATTTTACACTAATTCCAATTCCATCTCCAAGTTCTAAAAAAGTAGTTTTAAACTCTTTATTTTCTTTTAAAAATTCAATATAATTTCTGATTTTTCCAACCATTTGACGTAGATTCTTACTTTCTATTTTGGTTTCTTGTTTGGTATATCCATGAAAGTTTAGATTATCAGAAATAATCGTACCACCTGATATCAAATTAGAAGAAAATTTTTCAAAAAATTTTATATATTGACTTTTGGCTGCATCTATAAAGATTAAATCAAATTGTTCTTTTGTCTCAAAATCCATAATATCCTGATTGAATACCTGAATTTGGTTTTGTAGCTCTGCTTTTTGGATATTCTCGATTGCTTTCTGGTAACGTTCTTTATCTCTTTCAATGGTTACAATTTGAATATCCTTTGAAACTAGAGCCATTCTAATTGCCGAATATCCAATGGCTGTTCCCAATTCTAAAATTTTTTTCACTTGATGCTCTTTTATATATTTTTCTAAAAAGCAAATTCCATCAGGTAACATAATCGGAACTTTATTTTCTTTTGCATAGGTTTCTATTTGTTCTATTAATACTCGTACCATAGTCCCTCATCTTTTAGTTTGGCTACTTTGTTTTCATGTTCCTGATTATTTTTACTAAAATAAGTTTTTCCATTTTTATCTGCTACAAAGAAATAATTAGCATGTTCTGTTGGTTCAATTGCTGCTTTGATGGCATCTACTCCTGGGTTACAAATTGGGCCTACTGGAAGTTTTCCTACCATTTTCACTGCTCTTGTATTATAATCATTTACTTCATCTATTTCGCTTTGATATAAGTCTCGTTCACTCATTTCTACTTTTGCTCCATAGTAAGTAGTAACGTCACTTCCCAAAGACCAACCCGCTTCTAATCGATTATAAAAAACACCTGCTACTCCTGCTCTGTCATCACTTCTTGTTGCTTCTAATTCTACTATGGAAGCAAATGTTAGTATTTCATGGAGGGAATAGTCACTTTTTTCAATTTCTTCCTTGTATGGTTCTAATTTTTTTCCAGTTTGATTTAACATCTTTTTAAATATTTCTTTTACAGTTACATTTTTATTTTGAAATTGATAGGTATCTGGAAATAAATATCCTTCTAAAGAATAATAAAGTTTTGTATTTAAAATACTTTCATCTAAAAACCAATATTCATTGATCAATTGCTGTAAATATTCTTTATCTTGTAAAAGATCAAAAATCTCTTCTTCTTTATTGTTTGTTTTATTTTCAATAATTTTCGCGATTTGTCTCATGTGTTTTCCCTCTGGAAAAGTAATCGTAATAGAATCGGTTGTTAACTCACTATCATTCGATAAAGCCTCAATGATTTTCTCTACTCCCATATTTTGATTTAAAGAAAATGTTCCCGCTCTAAAGTTACTTGGTTTTTTTAATTTTACATATATTTTATAAACCAGTTCTGAGTTAATTAACTTTTTTTCTTTTAATCCTTTTGCAATGGTTAAATAAGTCTGCCCGCTCGAAATCGTAAATTCAACAGGTGTGTTTTTATTCGTAACGGGTTTTAATCCCCACTGATATAAGAAATATAAAATAACAATGATAAAAATTACAAACACTACAAACCCAAAAATCCCCTTTTTTACACTAGATTTGATTTTTCTTTTCGCCATAACGCTAAAAACGAGCTATTGCTCGTTCATACTTTCCGCTGCTTTTGTTTGTAATTCTTCCAAAATTGTTTCTATAATTTTCCATTCTTTTTCAGTTTCAATTGGAATCAATTTGGTTTCTTCTTCATTTGGATTATAAATAGAGGCATATACTTTTGTATTCCCCTCATCGTCTGTTGTATTATCTGTATATACCATATAGTTTTTCTTTGTTTCATCTGATTCAAATGTAAATAAAACTTCACATTCGATTTCTTTTCCTGCTTCATCTGTTACCTTAAATGTCATTCTTTCTTCACTCATAAATTTCTTCCTTTCCTTTTATCTAAATAGGTCTGTAATATAATATTGGCTGCCAAACTGTCAATTTTCTTTTTTCTTTTTTTTCTTGACATATCAGCCTCTATCATATAATGTGTCGCTTCTACGGTTGATAATCGTTCATCTTGCATAATTACCTCAATATTTAATAATTGTTCTATCTGTTCTTTAAAATTTAGAGTTGTTATTCCTCTTTCTCCTACTGTATTATTCATATTTTTTGGAAATCCCAAAACAATTTTTCCTATATTGTATTCTTCTACAATACTTTTTAATTCTGGGATTAAAGCCTCATAATCTCCTTCATTAAAACGAATTGTTTTATAGGAATTCGCAATTGTCGCAGTAGTATCCGAAACGGATATTCCTAAAGTTCTGGTTCCAAGATCTAATCCTAAGTACCTCATTTACTTAAAAACTTTCTTACCATAACCTCTAAGATTTTAGCTTGGTCAAATTGAAGAATCTTTTTTCTTGCTTCTTTATGACTAGAAATATAGCCTGGATCTCCACTCATCAAATATCCAACAATTTGATTCATTGGATTATATCCTCTTTCTTCTAGAATTAATGCAACTTCGGCAATTGTTTTTTCAATCAGTGCACTTTCAAATTCATCTCCATTATAAACCTTTGTTTCTCCCAAATTCATCACCTGCTTTATGAACACAACTTCATTTTATCAAATATTATCATTTATTGCAATCATTCACATTAAATAAATGATACTTTTTGATATATGCAATTGCTTTCTTCTCATAGTAATTCGTAAAAGTTTGATGAAAAATCGTATTCAAAGTATTTTTCATCATTTCTTCTGTTTCAAATTCACTGCCTTCATATTCTAAATAAATTCCAAGGTCCTCTATTACTTGAATGAATAATCTTGAATTTCCCATTTTATAAAAATACATTTTTTGTTTTAAATGAAAGAGTTCTTGATAACCAATGAATTCTAAGAATTGTTTTCCGTTTTCTAAATCTGGTACTTCTAAATATAACTTTTGATCTTTTTTGATATCTCCATTATCTTTATAGGTCTTTTTCTTTAATGTAAAACCTTTAAAATGATTTCCTTCCCTTCTAATTAAAATGGAATGGTTCAATAATTCCTCTATCGTTTGATATTGCCCTTCTTTTTTCATATAAATATCATCTAATACACTTTCTTCTACAAACTCACATCCGGCCTTTCTCAATAATATTTGAATTTCTTCTAATGACTGCGTCAATTTTATTGTCAGTTCTTTTTCTTCTTTCATATGTTCTCTACTTCCTTTTATTTTACCTTATTATAATAGAAAGAGAAACTATTTTGCTAGCTCCTCTATTTGTTTTTTTATCGTTTTCAAAATTTCATCTAGTGCACTTGCATCTTTTCCTCCACCTTGAGCAAAAACAGGACTTCCCCCTCCTGAGCCATTCGATTTTAAGGCTGCTTCTTTTACTATATTTCCACAATGTATTTTGTCCTTTAAATCAGTATGGGCTTTGGCTATTATATTTACATTTCCATGATTCACATTTGCAATAAAAATAAATCCTTTTTCTAAACTATTTAAAAGGGCATCTATTACTTGTTTTAAAATATTTAAATCATAATTTTCTACTTTCATTATAATCGTTTCTATATTTCCAATTACTTCTTTTTGATTCATAAATTGATCTATGTTTTGAAGTGCCTTTTTTGACTTCTCTTCTAAATATCGTTTTTCTAATTCCATTACACTCTTTTTTATCGTTTCCATTTCATTTAGATTAAATACAATATCTTTATAAGTGTGAGGAGCATCATTGTTAATATTAAAATTAAATTCTAAAATAATTTCTTCTTGCTTCGCTTCTTCAATAATTCTTTTTGCTTTTGATAATAATTTTACCATTTCATCATTATATGGTTTGATAGCGGCAAATAAAGAGGATTCTATTTTATCTCCTGTGGCTCCAACAATTCGATATACATTACTTCCCTTTGATTCTAAAGATACAATCGCAAAACGTTCTATTTCGCCTATGTTTTTCACATGTGTTCCAGCACATAATTCTTTGGAATCCCCAATTGTAACAACTCTTACTTTGTCTCCATATTTGTCATCAAATAGTGCCATTGCCCCTGTTTGCTTGGCTTCTTCTAATGTTAAGACTTCTGTTTTCGTGTCCACTTTTGTTGCAATTCGTTCATTGACACGTTCTTCTACTTTAACCAATTCTTCTTTTGAAATTTTGCCTTCATAATGAATATCGAAACGAACGTTTTCGTTATCAATTGCAGAACCAGCTTGATGCACACTATCCCCCAATATTTCCTGTAAGGTTCTTTGAAGAACATGAGCTGCACTATGATTACGCATAACATGATGTCTAAAATCTTCATTCACACTCGCTGTTACTTTATCTCCTATTTTTAAGATTCCATCAAAAGTTACATAATGAAAATGTTGTTTATTTGGTCCCTTAAATGAATCCTCCACTTCTACCATAATATTTCCATCTATAATGGTCCCAATATCAGAAATCTGTCCTCCACTTTCTGCATAAAATGGGGTTTCTTCTAAAACGACATATCCAGAATTTTCTAATGTTTCTACAAACTTTTCTCCATTGAATAGTCTTAAAATTGTAGTCTCTATTTTTAGAGTATCATAGCCTACAAAAGTACTTTCTTCTTTAAAATTTAATAATTCTTCATTTTGAATATTCATACTAGTTTGTTTACTTCTGCTAACTCTAGCAAGTTCTTTTTGCGACTTCATACAAGTATCAAAAGCTTCCCTAGATACTGTAAAGCCTAATTCTGAAGCATATTCTAGCGTTAGTTCAAATGGAAAGCCATAAGTATCATATAATTTAAATGCTTCCTCACCACTAATGGTTTTATCTGTACTTGTTTCAAATAACTCTTGTAACCTTTTTTCGCCTTTTACAAGTGTCTTCATAAAGAGTTCCTCTTCTTTGTTTACTTTTTCCATAACAGAAAGTTCATGTGATCTTAGATTTGGATAGGCATATTCCATAATTGAAACCACTACTGGTACCAATTCTTTTAAGAACGGTCTTTCAATCCCTAGTACTTTTCCATAACGAACAGCTCTACGCAATAATCGTCTAAGAACATAATCTCTACCATTATTCCCAAAATTTGCTCCATCTGAAAGTGCAAATGTAATCGTCCTGATATGATCAGCAATTACTTTAAATGCCATTTCTCCATGATATTCTTTTCCACTTATTTCTTCTATTTTCTTGATAATAGGAAGAAATAAATCGGTATCAAAATTGGTATCCACTTCTTGTAAAATAGAAAGCATTCTCTCTAATCCCATTCCTGTATCAATATTTTTACTTGGAAGTTCTGGATATTCTTCTCTTGGAACTCCAACTTTCGCATTGTATTGACTAAATACATTATTCCAAATTTCAATATAGCGATCATTTTCTATATCATCTTGTAACAATTTGATTCCTAAACCATTTGGATCATACTTTTCTCCTCTATCATAAAAAATTTCACTGTCTGGTCCACTTGGTCCTGGTCCAATTTCCCAAAAATTTCCTTGTAATTTTATAATATGGGATGGATCTACTCCGACTTTGATCCAGGTGTTATATGCGACTTCATCATTTGGATAAATGGTCATGTAAAGTTTTTCTTTATCAAATCCAATCCATTCTGAACTTGTTAGAAATTCAAATGCCCAAGTAATCGCCTCTTCTTTAAAATAATCTCCAATAGAAAAGTTGCCAAGCATTTCAAAGAATGTTTGGTGACGCGCTGTTTTTCCTACATTTTCAATGTCATTGGTGCGAATACATTTTTGACTGCTACAGATTCTTCTGTTATCAGGAACAACACTTCCATCAAAATATTTTTTTAAGGGTGTCACTCCTGCGTTAGTCCATAGTAAAGTAGGATCATTGATTGGTACTAGTGAAGCACTTTCTAGTACTTGGTGTCCTTTGCTTTCCCAAAATTGAAACCATAGATCTCTCATTTCATTTCCTGTTAATTTTTTCATATTCTACACCTCTTGTTTTAAAATATCATTTACTTTTTCTCTTAATTCTTCTAGACTTCCATCATTTTCAATTACATAATCATAGTTTGCATAATCATCTAAATCCGTTTCTGTTCTATGCATTTTTTGTTCTTCTGTTAAGCCATTATCAAAATTAGGCCGATTTACTCGAATGATAACCACGTTTTCAAAATTATCCCTTGGTGTATCAACGTCCAATTTCATCCTTGCATCAGAAATCGTTAACACATCGAAGAATAAACTTTAATATCATCCACTAGTTTCTTTACAAAAAACATCTCATCAATCTTATCACGAATGACATTTGTTCCAAGTTGCTGTAAAAGTTCTCTTGGTTTGGTTTCTTCACTCCCATCCCAATTACTGATTTTTTTCGCATATTCTTTAATATAACTACTATATTGTAAATTTAAAACATCATAATGATTTTCTATATAATAGTTTCTAATCATTTCTGCTATGGTATCTTTGCCATGTCTTGCTTTCCCACATACAATATAAATTTTTGGTTGTTTTTCTTTTAATTTCATTTTATCCACCCTTTCAAAATAAAGAAAAACCACGCATTTTTCTAGGAACGAAAAACCGTGGTACCATCCTAATTGCTTCTTTTTTTGATAACGGAGATATCTCCGGTAGTATTTGCCTACACTCTAAAGGAGCTTCCACAAGTTTGTTTTCCCATTTTCACCAACCATGAGTTCTCTACTAAAACAAATATTGTGTACTAATCTTTATCATCGTTTTAATTAAAATCTAGTATATCATATTTTTCATCTAAAAATAAGATAATTGATTTTCCAACTGAAATAATTGGAGTTGAAATAAGCATTCCGAGTATACCCCAAAAATGTCCGAAAATAAGTAATCCTAACATAATCGTAACTGGATGTAATTTTGTTGTTTTACTCATAATAATAGCCTGAATAAAATTTCCTTCTAAGAATTGTATCACCGCAATTACAATCAGTACTAGAATTCCAGTTGTTGGGGATTGTGCGAATCCGACAATCACTGCTGGTGCTCCACCAATATAAGGGCCTACATAAGGAATAATATTAGTGAGTCCGCAGAAAAGCCCAAATAAAAGGGGTGCTTTTAATCCTACCATCCATAACCCAATAGAAGTAACGATAAATACGAATGTCGAATCTAAAAGAGCTCCTTGAACAAACCTTCTTAAAGAGGTATTTATTTCTGTAATAAGCTCTCTTGCACTCTTCTGCATCTTTCTAGGAAATATTGTAATAATGGTGTCATTGACATTATCAAAGCCAATCAATAAATAAAAGCCAATAATGAGTCCTATTAAGAATGTACCAAGTCCACTAAAAATTGATTTTGCAATATCTACTGTCATTGTTGGAAGAGAACTTGCCAAATCCGTTCCAAATCCTTCAATATTTTTAAACAAGTCAAGTTTGAAAGCGTCAACATCAAATTCTTTAATCGCTGATAATTTTTGGAAAACTTCATCAATCCAAGATTTGACAGAATCAAATACCCCAGGTAATGTTTGAACAAAGTCATTAATTTGATCTGATAATAATGGGATAATCATAGCCAATAGGATAAATAAACATCCCAAAAATAGAAGATACACAATAATAGAGCCAAATGTTCTTTTTATTCCTTTTTTTTGTAGCCACTTAACCATTGGGTCAAATAGCCAAGCCATAAAGATTCCAATAAAAAGAGGCGCTACAATTGTCAATAATTCAATCATGAAATCCCATATTTTTAATTCTTTCACCACTTTTATAGCTGCCCAAGCACCAATTATAATAATTAGAAAATATGAAATGTGAAGAATTCTTTTGGCCAGTAAAACAATTTCGTTCACGTTCTTCATATTAAGCTCTTTTTCATTTCCTTTTCGAAACATGATTTCACCTCATAGTTCTATTATAACGCATCTGATGGTTTTCTGTAAATCATTATTGTCCAGGAATTTAGAAAAATAAACTGACAAATTTTTAAAATGATACAAAGTTGATTCTAACATACCCATGATTATTATTTCCAACCCTTATCTACGGACAGTTTTTGAAATCAATATAAAACGTGTTATAGATCCAGTTTGTTAAAACTCCTCTTATAACACGTT
>CANPBV010000033.1 GCA_947572405.1 uncultured Mycoplasmatota bacterium
ACAAAAGGTCTTCCTTTTTTGTACTCCATCCCCAAACCATTTTACACTATCAATATTTGAAGAAGACTAGATAAATATATGTATTGCGAGTATAATAAAAAAATAACGAAAAGTAGCTTAATTTGGTAGAGCGCTACGTTCGGGGCGTAGAGGTTGCAGGTTCAAATCCTGTCTTTTCGACCAAAATAATGTGATAAAATAGAACATGATTGACTAATACATGTAGTTTTTATTTGACCTTTTTTAGAGATAAGATTTTCTTTTTTCACCTCATAAAATAAAAGTACAAAAAATCCAAATCCGAATAATAGAAATAAAAATAACTTAAATAGTATTTAGAAAAAATAAAATGAAAATGGTTTTTTATTGTGCCAACGATTTCTTTATGATAAAATGAAACTATAAAGAAGATAATTTATTACTTTTAACAATATTTTTTTAACAGAAAGAGGAGTAGTATGAACCAAATTTTAAATGAGACTCTAAAAAAAGAAAGACAAAGGCAGGAACAAAATATAGAATTAATTGCAAGTGAAAATTATGTTTCAAAAGATATTTTAAAATTACAAGGAAGTATTCTTACAAATAAATATGCAGAAGGCTATCCAAATATGCGGTATTATGGCGGTTGTGACTACATTGACATTTTTGAAGAGCAGGCAAGAGAATATGCGAAAGAATTATTTGGAGCAAAATTTGCGAATGTTCAGCCACATTCAGGTTCGAGTGCTAATATGGCAGTTTATCGTGCATTACTTCAAAAAGGTGATAAAGTTATGGGCATGAGTTTATTTGATGGTGGACATTTAACACATGGATACCCTCTGTCATTTAGTGGACAAGATTACGAAATTATCAATTATGGCGTTGATATAGAAACAGGAATTATTAATTATGAAAAATTAAAGGAAAAAGCTATTGAAGAAAAACCAAAAATGATAATTGCAGGAGCAAGTGCGTATTCTAGAATTATAGATTTCCGAAAATTTAGAGAAATTTGTGATGAAATAGGAGCATATTTGATGGTGGATATGGCCCATATCGCAGGGCTAGTAGTAGCGGAAAAGCATCCATCTCCAGTACCTTATGCAGATGTAGTCACTACAACAACACATAAAACTTTAAGAGGGCCAAGAGGAGGATTAATTTTATGCAATGATGAAACGATTGCTAAAAAAATAGATAGTGCAGTTTTTCCCGGATTACAAGGTGGACCACTAATGCATGTCATTGCAGCAAAAGCAGAGTGTTTTTATGAAGCATTACAACCAGAATTTAAAGATTATATAGATCAAGTCTTAAAAAATATAAAAGCGATAGCAAAAACGCTTGAAGATGAAGGATTTAAAATAATCTCTGGGGGAACAGATAATCACTTAATTTTGGTTGACGTAAAAAGTTCTGCCAATATAACTGGAAAAGAAGCCCAAGAAATTTTAAGCAAAATTCATATCACAGTAAATAAAAATGCCATCCCAAAAGATAGTGAAAAAAGCATGGTAACAAGTGGGATTAGAATTGGTAGTCCAGCAATGACAACAAGAGGACTAAAAGAAAAAGAATTTATACAAATAGGAAAAATTATTGCAAAAGCTTTAAAAAATGCCACAAATGAAAAAATATTAGAAGAATTAAGTAAGGAAGTTATAGAATTGACAAGTAAATTTCCACTCCAGTATGAAAGATAATCAATGAACTCATGTATCGGATTGGTAGAATTAAAATAATTGGTTTAGCGAGCGATTATAAAGGAAATAAAAGTACAGTAGAAGAACAAGTATTGGTAACTAGAATGGGTAAGGTTCATGTATATCGAAATGTATTTGAAATAGATTGCCGATACCTCCCTTCTTCAATTTTTGTTAATATAGAAGAAACTCTTTCAATTGGAAGTATTAAAGGAATTGAAGAATTTTGTACTTTCATAGAACTTCGTCCGGGCAGAATTTCCAAAGAGAGACTAATTGAAGTTTATAACCAAGTTAACCTGCCAGAATATGCAATATCAATGGCTTAACTCAAATTAATAAGAGCAAGAAAGAAAAAATATGGAGATATTTAATCCATATTTTTCATTTCGAGAGCTAGTAATTGTTTTTTAAAGTAATCCAAATGTATTTTCTCATCCTCAATGATTCGTAGTAATAATTCTCTAACATAAGGGTCTTTAATAGCTTGATAGTGAGCTTGATATTCTTGAATAGCATGGCTTTCTTTTTCAATGTCTAATTTTAAAATGTCGATAACAGATGTTGCATAATTAATATTTTGACTAGACCAATAAATTTTTTTATTTGAATCTGCATCATAAGTAATATATTCTGGTGTAATACCAAGAAGCTCAATCGTTTTTCCCAGAAGCTTTAAATGGTGCATTTCTATTACAGAAATATGAAAAAGATTATTTGCAATTTGGGGATATTGTTTACTTAATATTAAATTTTGAAACATATACAGATGAATTGCGCTATCTTCTCCATATTCTCCAGCATAATCCTGCAATAATATTTTCGCATATTCTGTATTTTTACATATTACTTCTGGTTTTGGATAAGGTTTATTAAATTGGAAGTCCATACTATCACCTAATGCATTTTATGAAAGCAAATAACAAATATGAAGAGAATATTTTGTAAATGGAGAATATAAATTTTGGGAATAAGACAAAAAAGAATAATAAAATAAATAAAAAAAGGCATAACACTACACACTAATGTAGAATGCAAATGATAATTATAAATGGTATCCTGAATACAGGAAGTGGTTATATGGATAAAAGAGTGTCTAAAGGACATGGAGAGATAAAATTTAAATTAGCAGATAGAATGAAAGAAAGAGGCTTATCAAAAAATAAATTATGTAATGAGACTGGCTTCCGTTTTGAAACCATTCAGGGCTATTATTTAGGAAATATTAGTCGTGTAGACTTGTTTGTCCTTTCAGAATTTTGCAGAATATTAGGATGTAAAGTAGAAGATATTATTGAATATGAACCTAAAAAAAAATAAAAAGATAATAAAATAAAACAATATCATTGACTTAAGAGAACACAATTTTATAAAAAGCTGTGTTTTTTAATATCATAAAAGAAAAGAATGGAGGAATAAGAAACTTGAAATGAGATCAATACAACATTAACTTCATTAGAGAACAAATACTAAGCAAGGAAATAGTAAGTAAGATGAGAAAAATACAAAACATTTTACAAAAACTAGAATATCCATATGGATAGAGCAAAGCATTATAAAAAAGTAAATAACGAACCATACGAATATTATGAAACTGGAAATATTATAAAAGTTAGATTTATAAATATTATATGATCGGTAGGAGTAGAAACTTTATTGACAAATTTAGATACAAAAGAATTTGCTACAAAAAATATTAATCAATTATATCAATAAAGGTGGCGGAATATATCATTATTTAAAAGGTAAAAGCGATAAATATATCAATTAGTAAAAATAGAATAATAAAACAAGAAATATATAGTCAAAAGTTGGACTCTAACCTGTTACAAACGATTCAAAAGGAAGCGGAAACAGGGATTGAACACGAAAAATATAAACATAAAATAAATATTGATATGATAATAGGATACATAAAAGATATTTCATAACTATTATGTGATAAGATAATATATAAGAAAATGAAAAGTTATATGATGAACACATGAATAAGATATGAAACAGCCTATAGGGATAGAATATGAATACTCAAAATCGTTATTATTTAAATAAACGAAAATCATAAAAAATCACAAATATTGTGAATATGAGTAAGAGACTTTACCACATTTTTTAATGATTGAACATTATTTCTAACCAAAAAACACAGCCTTTATAAATCAGGTTTCCTTAAATTAATAATATCGCAAAATAAAATTGTCTTTTTTGATTATTTATTTCTATTTATGATATACTTATATATGATGTTAAAAGGAGGAAGCAGAAATGGAAGCGTGGAAAAATTTTAAAGGAGAAAATTGGAAAAATGAAATTAATGTAGAGGATTTTATTTTAAATAATTACCAAGAATACCAAGGTGATGATACATTTTTACAAAGCATTAGTGATAAAACAAAAAAGGTTTGGGAACAAGTATCAGAACTTTTAAAGAAGGAATTAGAAAAAGGGGTTTTAGATATTGAAACAAAAATTGTTTCAGGAATCGATAATTTTAGAGCAGGATATATTGACAAAGAAAATGAAGTCATTGTTGGATTACAGACGGATGCGCCGTTAAAAAGAATTGTCAATTTCTATGGTGGAATACGCATGGCACATACCTCTTTGGAATCCTATGGGTATGAATTCGACAAAACAATTGGTGACTATTTTAAAACGTTTCGTAAATCGCATAACGATGGAGTATTTGATGCTTATACTCCAGAGATAAGAAGGGCTCGTAGTGCAGGTTTACTTACTGGACTTCCTGATGCCTATGGAAGAGGAAGAATTATTGGAGACTATAGGCGGATAGCTCTTTATGGGGTAGATTATTTAATCGCCCAAAAGAAAAATGATTTGGATGGCTTATATGACATTACAAATGAAGAAAACATCCGTCTCAGGGAAGAAGTTTGTGAACAGATTAGAGCTTTAGAAGAAATGAAATCAATGGCAAATAAATATGGGTATGATATTTCGGTACCAGCCAAAAATGCCAAAGAAGCAATTCAGTGGTTATACTTTGGATACTTAGCAAGTGTAAAAGAGAATAATGGAGCAGCAGAAAGTATTGGAAGAACATCCACTTTCTTAGATATTTATATTGAAAGAGATTTAAAAGATGGGATTTTAACAGAAAAAGAGGCTCAAGAGTTGATTGATCAATTTATTATCAAGCTTCGTATTATTCGTCACTTACGTACACCAGAATATAATGAATTATTTGCTGGGGACCCAACTTGGGTCACAGAATCCTTGGCAGGAATGACATTAGATGGGAAAAGTTTAGTTACAAAAAACAGTTTTCGTTATTTACATACCTTAATTAATTTGGGAACCTCTCCAGAGCCAAACTTAACTGTGCTTTGGTCTGATCGTCTACCAGAAAATTTCAAAAAGTATTGTTCAAAAATCTCTATATTAACAGATTCAATTCAATATGAAAATGATGATATTATGAGACCACTTTATGGAGATGACTATGCAATTGCCTGTTGTGTATCAGCCATGAAGGTAGGGAAACAAATGCAATTTTTTGGAGCAAGATGTAATTTAGCCAAATCTTTACTTTATGCAATTAATGGTGGAGTAGATGAAAAAAGTGGAAAATTAGTAGTTGAAAATGTTTCAAAAATAACAGATGAAATATTAGATTATGAAAAAACGAAAGATGCATATTATAGTGTTTTAGAGAGTGTCGCAAAAACTTATGTAGATGCAATGAATATCATTCACTATATGCATGATAAATATGCCTATGAAAGAATTCAAATGGCACTTCATGATACAAATGTAGAGCGTTTAATGGCCTTTGGAGTAGCTGGCCTATCCGTTGCTGTCGATTCGCTTTCAGCTATTAAATATGCCAAAGTAAAACCAATTCGTAATGAGGAGGGAATAGCAATTGACTTTGAAGTTGAAGGAGATTATCCAAAATATGGAAATGATGATGACCGAGTAGATAATATAGCTGTAGACTTAGTAACAAAATTTATTTCCGAACTTAAAAAACATCCACTTTATAAAAATGCAATTCATACATTATCTGTACTTACTATTACCTCAAATGTTGTGTATGGAAAGAAAACAGGAGCAACGCCAGATGGAAGAAAAGCAGGAGTAGCTTTTGCACCAGGCGCGAACCCAATGCATGGAAGGGATTCAAATGGAGCCTTGGCCTCATTAAATTCTGTTGCTAAAGTACCTTACAAAGATATTTGTCAGGATGGGGTCTCTAATACATTTTCAATCGTTCCAAATGCTCTAGGTCATAGTGAAGAGGAAAGAGTTAGCAATTTAGTTCATATATTAGATGGATATTTTAAACAAGGAGCACACCATCTTAATGTAAATGTATTAAATAGAGATATGCTAATTGATGCAATGGAAAATCCAGGCAAGTATCCAACTCTAACGATTCGTGTATCTGGTTATGCAGTTAACTTTAATAGATTAAGTAAAGAACAGCAAAAAGAAGTAATTAGTAGAACATTTCATGAGGTAATGTAATGAAAGGATATATTAATTCTATTGAAACAATGGGATTAGTAGATGGTCCAGGGATTCGTTTTGTAGTATTTATGCAGGGTTGTCGATTGCGATGCCTATATTGCCATAATCCAGAAACGTGGCTGAAGGAAAGTGAATTAGAGCTTACAGCAAAGGAATTAGTAAAGCGAACTTTAAGATATAAAAACTACTTTGGAGAAGAGGGAGGAATAACTTTTTCTGGAGGAGAACCTCTTCTTCAACCAGAGTTTTTAATAGAAGCTTTAAAACTTTGTAAACAATGTAATATTCATACTTGTTTAGATACAGCTGGTTTTGGAGTAGGGCATTACGATGAAATTTTGAAATATACCGATTTAGTAATTATGGATGTCAAAGCCATAGAAGCAGAGGCATATAAAAATTTAACTGGACAAAAAATAGAAGAATCTTTGCATTTTTTAGATGTCTGTCAGAAGTTGGGGAAAAAAATGTGGATTAGGCAAGTAATTGTTCCAGGAATAAATGATACCGAAGAATATATATTAAAATTAAAAAACTTTGTATCAAAATTAAAAAATGTAGAAAAAGTAGAATTTTTACCGTATAAAACATTAGGAATCCCAAAATATGAAAAATTAAAAATTCCTTATCGCTTAGAAAATGTTAATCCAATGGATCCTAAGCGATGTCAAGAATTATATAGTTTATTTGAAAAATTGTAATTTCGCTATTTTTCTCGTTATATTTTTGATATAATGCTTTATGATAAGGTAGGTAATGATATGAATGAAAATGAAATGAACATATACAATGTTGGAAATGATCAATCAAAGAATCCCACAGTACCAATAGATCCAACCTCTCAAAATACAGGATTTTCTGTGGAACAACCAAATAATTTCAATAGGGAAATTATAGAAGGTCAACCTGTTAATAATTTCATGGAAGATTTTTCACAAGCAGTAGTAACAAAATCGGAGCCAGAAGTTGCTTCTACAACCATTCCAACTGATATATTAGAAACAGTAGCTGGGGGGCCCAAGGTAGAATTACCAACAACCCAAGTTGTAAATTCCAATCAATCAGAATCTTCAATAGAAATCCCTATAGAACCACAGCCTATATTAACAGAGCCTCAGATGAATGCAAATTCAGAAGTTCAATCATCCCCAAACGAAGCAATGAATATTGGAAAAGGAAAAAAAGGGAACTGGGTATTTATTATTATTTTATTTACAATAGCAGGGTTCTTTGTTTTATTACTTCCATTATTAGTAAGAATATTTGGGTATTAAAAAACGCTTCAATTGAAGTGTTTTTTAATAAATCGTATTTTTAGAGAGTTCAATGATTAATTTCATATCATCATCTATAGCCATAATATTTTTATGTAATTCTTTACATTTTTCACATCGATAAATAATTTTATAATTATTTTTAAACTTTTCAATCCCTACAGGCTTTAAAAGTCCATAGCAAGTATTTTTCCTGTCTCCTGGAAAAACGTCAACATGTTTTGAGTATAAACAATAGGGACAGTGATCTCTAGCAGTATAACCTAACCTTTTAACCTTTTTCCCGCATTTTTCACAAATAAAGTTTTCGTCAATCATTGTAAATTTTTTCAATTTTATCACCCAACTAAAAAGTATCGTATCATAGCCCATATTTTCTGTCAACCGTACTATTTCTGAAAATATTTAATAAAATAAAATTAGGTGATGCCAGATTGAAGCGTGTTTTCACTTTTTTAATTGGCTTTGGTTTTTCAACCATAGGAGCAGTATATATTATTAGTTATTGCAATTTAATGACAGTGGGGTATAATTTTCATGAATATGTACAATTTATAATTAGAAGATTAGAATGTCAATATTTTTTGATTGGACTATGTTTAATCTTTTTATCAATTTATATACCAGGAGGGAAAAAATATGAACTACATATATGACATTTTATTGAACTTTAATCGTCAGCTGTATGATTTCTTTGAATGGGATATTAATGATAATATTGTTCATATCCGAAAAATTCCACTTTATAAAGTGGGAACCAAGCAACTTTTAAAAATTAGAGACAATAGAATAAAGTTTGAACAAGAATTTTTAGATAAAGTAAAAAATAAAACTGAAGTATTTACAAATAAGGATGTAGAATTTTTAGAGTATGCATTTTTATTCACTGATGGTAGTACTGTTTTGGCGCTCAAATGTAATGAAAGTGGAGAAAGTGCTGGGAAAAGTATGCTTTTGGTAGATGAGGATATGGAAGTATTAGATGTCAGTAAAAAGATAAAAGAAACCGAAATCGAATTTGAAATAATGGCAGATGAAAGATATATTCCATTAAAAACAAGAAAAGAACAAAAGATGGAAAAGTATGTAAAAGACGAATTATACAAAAGCCAAAAACAAAATGCAAATGAAAAATTAAAATATTTATATTTTGAGTGTTTCGGAAAGAATGAGTGCTCTATTGAAACCATCTTAAATCATTTCAATTCACAAATGAGAAAAGGAAATTATAGTATGATTCGAAAACTATATGACTTTTTTAAGCTTACTTCTGTCCAAAAATGACAACATCGGATAATGTTGTTTTTTAATTTCTGTTTTTTTTGATAGTAAATACACATTGGATTTTCTTTGCCATGTTTTACAGATAAAGCGATAATAATTTTACTACAATGAAACAAGGCCTTTCTAGTATATTGATTTTCCCTGTTAGGAATTGGCCCATGATAGTTAGTACCTTTACCAGTCCAATAATCATTTCAACGAATCGTTTTAGATTTTCAATCCCCATAGAATTTTCATTCACTCTCTGGAAAAGAATTGCCTGTGTATTTTTTGATTATATTTGCCTTTTTTGCAATAGTGAATATGTTTTTTACTAGCGTTAGCTTCAACCCTTTTATTACTAATGATATAAGCACGTGGGAACCCTTTAATGAAGTTTAAAGCAGTTAATTCATAAATTTTATTATCCTTAAATCATAGCTCAAATTTTGGGAAACATAAAATATAATAATTCTTTATAATGATTCTTTTTCCTCGTTAATCCCTGTTCTAAATGATGATAGTGCCTAGATCATTCATTTAATCTTGTATAGACTTCATTCCACGAATCACTCTTATTTGGAATGTGTTTTTTTTAAAATAAGTTTGTTATTGTAATGTAATTCTGTTTGCCTGTTTTTCTGATTTTTGTCGTAGTTTCTGTTCCAATAAGCAAATTAAATTTACTATGTTGATATTCAATGGAATCAATTACTATTTCATTCACATTTGAATACAATAGCAACATATTTTTGTCTTTAAACACATCTAATACTAAAACGCCTCTCATAATATTTCTTTTGTTAGTCTGCTCTTTAGTGATTATCATTATCTTGTCATGTGGTTTATATGGATTCTATGACCTGGATATAATCTATTCAAACTAAAATGGAAATTAATGAATATTTCCTTCATCAGTTCACATCTTAAAGTATACATGATATAATAAAACTATTGGATGTGGTAAGATGGAATATAAAGTAATGATATCAGAGTTTGAAGGACCACTTGATTTATTACTACATTTGATTAAAGAATCATCAATTGAAATATTTGATATTGAAATAGAAAAAATAGCGGGACAATATTTAGATTATATACACCAGATGGAAATATTGAATCTCAATATTGCTAGTGAGTATTTATCAATGGCGGCTGAACTAATTGAAATAAAGTCAAGCAGTTTACTTCCGAAAAAAAAGATAGAAGTAGAGGCCGAATATGAAGAAAATCCTAGAGAACGATTGATTGAGCGATTATTAGAGTATCAGAAATACAAAGAGGTGACTCCAAAACTTCATGAACTAGAAGAACAAAGGCATGAATTTTATTCTAAAGATCCAGAGAGTTTGAAAGAATATTTAGATGTAGATTCTGATACAGTAGAGTTAGATATCAATTTGAACGATTTATTAGAAGCTTTCAAAAAGATGTTGGAAAGAAAAGAATTGGAAAAGCCACTACAAACCAAGGTGACTAAAAAAGAGTATTCTGTCAGTGTGCGTAGTAATGAAATACGAAATCTATTGAAAGAGAAGAAAAAGGTAGAGTTTTATGAGCTTTTTGAGATTGTTACGAAAGATTATGTTATTGTAACCTTTTTATCCATTCTTGATTTAGCACGTAAACAAGAGCTTTGTATTACTCAAAATAAAAATTTTAATGAAATTACTTTAGAATTAAAGGGAAGTGATACACATGAATAAAAGGGCTGTATTAGAAGGTATTTTATTTGTTGTAGGAGAAGAGGGGTTAACAGCAGAGGAATTACAAAATATACTAGAGGTAAGTGAATATGAACTTCAAAAATTGATAGCAGCATTAGATGAAGACTATAAAAAAGAGAGCAGAGGAATACAAATTGCCTTTTTGGGGAATAGTTATAAATTGGTAACAAAACAAGAGCATAAGGAATATTATAAAAAGTTAGTAACAATCGAAGAAAATAGTAAGCTTTCAGATGCAACTTTAGAAACACTTGCAATCATTGCTTATAATGAACCAATTACGAGGATTCAAATAGATGAGATAAGAGGCGTTTCCAGTGTACATCATGTAAGAAAATTATTATTAAAGAATTTAATTCATGAGGTAGGAAAATCCGATTTACCAGGAAGGCCAATTTTATATGGGGTTACAAAAGAGTTTTTAGATTATTTTGGTTTATCAACAATTGAAGATTTGCCAAAGATAACTGTTGAGACAAATGATTTAAAAGAGCATCTTGATTTATTCGGATCAAAATATAAGGAAAATTAAACATTTGCTAAAATGTAGAAGTAAATTCTACATTGTAAAAATAAATTCCATTATTTTCAAACAATTATGATAAAAAGAAGAAAAAATAGTGGAAAATTACTTTTTTGCTGTAAAATATAAGAGAAAGCACTAAAATGCAAAAAAAGAACATGTTTCGTAGAGGTAGAACGAATGAAATTTTTTTGAATTCCATAATTCCGCCTATAATTGTATGATGAAGTGTATATTGATGGTGGTGCTTATTCTGTTAGCTTATTTTTTTATAGGTATGTAGATAAACTAACATTATTAGGTTCAATTTCTTGAATACCTAATTTTTCTATGATATCTATACCATAGAGTTTACTGAATATGGTGATTCACTATTCAGTTTTTTTCTTTTATAAGAATTAATATGGGACATAACGAGATGAATAATATTTTGGGTTAAATCATTGAAAAAGTATTTTTTGGAAGAATTCTTCTAAGCAACTCATGATTCACTTCGCAAGAACCTTTTTTAAATGGACTAGAAGGATGACAATAAAATATTTTTGCTCTAAGTTCCTCAGTTTTCATATCAAATTCTATTTCAGTAGAATTAGAAAATTCACTTTCATTATCAGTTAATATAATAACAAAAAGTTCTTTAAATTTATCTATGCCTAAAATAGATTGTATATAATAAAAATATCAATGACGGATTGAGCTTCATTATGTTCTCTAATAAAAGCTAACATAAAAGAAATGTTTACAAAATGAATCGTAAGTAAAACTTTTCTACCTTCAACAGAATTCATTTAAACAACAGGTGTATCTGGAAATTCCATATACTGTATAAAATCTTCATAAGTTCTATCTTTCAAACAGTGTTTATCCACTTTATAAACAGTAGTTTGCTTCCTTCTTTCTATTTCTATTTTATCATGTCCTTATCTTTTCTGTTCAACTTAACTTTTCAATTAACAATATAAACAAATTTGCTAAATTTTATCGTATTTGTTAAAATTTTATAGTATAATAAATCCCAAGTAAAACGAGGTGATTACTATGCCTGATAACCAATTATCAGTTAATAATTCAAATAATGAACTAGGATATAAAAATATAACAATTAAAGATATGGATAAAGTAAATGATTACTTATTTATTATATTAGATAATGGTCAAAAGATTCTAACTAACGGAAAAAAATTATATGATTGTTCAGGATATAGTCATTTTACTGATATTTTCACTATGGGTGATAGACTATGTGCTGTATTTACAAAATTTTCTAGTATAAGTGTAGTAGATTTAAATAAAATGGAAGTATTATTTGAAGATAGAGATGCCTATCATGTTAGTAAACAAGATGAGAGAACTTTACATATAATTATGAAAATTGGAGATGGAAATAACACAATATATGATATTGAAACAAAAAAATATTTACCTGCTCCAGCTGAATATGAATTTGAACATTCTTTAGGACATAACTTATATGTTTTTAGAGAACAACATAATTCAGACACTCGATTCTATGATTATAAGAGGTGTGTTATTAATGCTGATGGGAAATTCCTTTTAAAAGATATTGAAGGATGGATTTATTATAGTAATAATCATCTGATTATTATTAAACAAGATGAACTATGTATTGTAGGAGTAAATGAACAACCTACTTTAGATATGAAAACAATTAAGCAAAATGAAACCATTATAGCCAAACCTACATACCATGATGGAAATATAATTTTAATAGAAAAGGGTGTAATTAAAATATATACTCTTAGTCTTGAATTAGTTAGTGAATTAAATATGGATGGTTTAGAAGAAGTTACAGATTATGAGATTGTGTCTGATACTTTAAAAATTGCACTCCCTCATACAGTAGATGGTAAGCAAATTGGGAAGCATTTATTTGTTAATTTAAAGACAGGTAAATCAATCTCACATATTCGTATTGAAGGATATCCTTATTGGACTCCAACTACTTATATAGGACAAGATAGTCTTGATACAGAAATAACAAACTTTCATTTTTACAACGCTGATTTTGATCCAATAATAAGTGTATCAGCTAATTATTATGAAAGCGTTGAGAGTAACAGGGAATGTATGTTTATTATCAGGTCTAAAGATAATGGTGCTGAAAAACAACAACTACTTAATGCAGAAACGGGGGCTATACGAGAAGTAGATTATAATTATGTTCATTTTCATAATTCGTTACCTTACGGGTATGGAGTTAATTTTTCTACTGAAAAAATTGATTTTTTTGATGAAAATCTAAATGTTGTTATTCCTGAGTTTGATTATAAAAAGTTTAATTTAGGTTTTGAATATACTAAATTTGGTTATTTTATAATTAACAATTATATATGTATTATTATGCACATTGCTGATGGACCTCGTTCTTTTTATAGATATATACTTCAAAAAGCAGATGGCAAAATTATTCTTGATTCTATTAAACATAAATGCTATCCAATGGGAAATTTAATTCAAATACTTAGTAATAATGATTCACAATTTTTAAATACTATTACAGGAGAGATAGGAACGTTAAGTATTACTGCTCCAACTGATGAAACAGGTAAAATTGATTTCAATCAAATAAGTGATTTTAATAGTCTTTTGACCATAGGAAGTGGCACACAATTATCACTTCTGTCAGCAGACGATGATCCAAAAAAAGTAAAGAAATTAAAGCCAAATAATAAAAAAGATGATTAGTGAGTAATTAACGCTCAAAATTATCTTTTTCTATTGTATAATAATCTTTTGAATTATTGGACTTAGTTATACCAGTTAATTTATTAATTGATAACAAATAAAGACAAGCTTTACTTGAAATAATATTATAATTACATAATAAAAATCAAGGGTCTAGATGAACTCACCTCGTTCACCCTTGATTTTTGCTTTTTTATTTGATATCTCCTAATTGGGGTTCACATCAAAAGACCATACTTTTAACCGCAAGCATTGTACTTCCTTTTTGCACGCCTAGTTTTAAAACAATTAATTTGTTTTAATATG
>CANPBV010000034.1 GCA_947572405.1 uncultured Mycoplasmatota bacterium
ATAAATACATCATCACATTCTTCAAATAATAAATAGTCATTTCCATTTACTGATAGGATATGAGGTTTAACATAGGCAATATTTGTCCCTTTGATATTTTTTACACATCCACTTGTTAGGTTTGGACTTACTCCTGCAAACCTACATATCATATCAATCTTTCTTTGTAGTTCACTACTAATTTTTAATTCTTTTACTTCTACTTTCATAAAAAACTCATCACTTCCATTCTTAAATAACAAAAAAACTAGACGGTACTTCTAGTTAATATTTATTACTCTCGAATTAAAAGTTCGAGTTTCCTATCAATCTGGTGTCCCAGGAGAGATTCGAACCCCCGACCCACGCCTTAGAAGGGCGTTGCTCTATCCAGCTGAGCTACTGAGACACATTTGTTCAAACGAACAAATAAATTATACAACAAATATATTTTTTATTCAATAGTTTTTATAACACTTTTATAAATTTCTTCATGCCCTACTGTAAATGATACTGCTTCTACGTCATAATTATCTCCTACTGATAAACAAATGGTATAAATGACTTCCTCCAATATATTTTTTTCATCAATATCGTTAAAGATATAAGAATTAAATTCCAAATTCATTTGATGATCTGCTTGTTCTGCTTCTAATAATTTCACATTTTGATTTAAAAAACTCATCAAGTTACTATGGTATAATGGAGCTGAGGCAAGTTCATCAATAATAATATCTATTTTTTCTCTATTGTCATTCGTATATTTTGTGACAGGGACATAATAGATATCATCTTTATATTGATTGACATAATAAATGGTTACTCCTGTTACTTCTTTACCACTTTTAATGTCATATTCCTTATTAATTCCGAAACTGCGGTCTAGGGTTGAAGGAAGCGTTATTTTTGATTTTGGAAGATAGTTTAAAATATCTCCTTCCATATAAATGATGACTTTTTCAACCTCATCTATACTTGTTACTGTGTAAACAATAGATTCAATAATCTTTTCTTCTTCTTCTTTTTTGACATCTTCTAATAATTCTTTTGAAAAATTAACTTTTAAAAGTCCATCCGCATAATTTAAGCTAAGAATCTTAGTATCCGTTGGAATAACTGCTTTAAAGCCATTGGGAATTTTGCTTTCTCCAGCTCCATCCTTGATTAAAACCTCCAATAGTTCTTTGGCTTTTGTTTCTACTGTTTCGGGATTTTTGGAAACTGCTACTTTGGTGCGCGCCAAAAAACCATTTCTATCATAAAGATAAATTGTTTCAGTTATAATTTCCTTATCCACATATTCCAGTTCTGTTTTTATCTTATCTTTTAAACTATATGTATTTTCCTTTGGTATTAAATAAATTAGAAATAATGCCATTAAAGCTGCCATAGATACTAAGAATTTTCGAATTGTTAATTTTTTTAACATGTTTCCACCTCTACCTAATAGTATGAAAAAAATTGCAAAAGAATGCAATTTTATAATGAAATTTCGCCAAGTTTTAATAGTTCGACAACAGCATTTGCTCTTCCTTTTACTGCAAGTTTCTGCATGACATTAGAAATATGGTTGCGAACTGTTTTCTCACTAATTTTTAACATGGAGGCGATTTCTGAAGTATCATAATTACGAATTAGTAATTCAAAAACTTCTTTTTCTCTTTTTGATAAAATATTGTTTTTCATCTTCTCCTCACTTTCAAAGGTGGTTTATCATTCCCTATATTATTCTATGCTGAAATGCCTTTTTGGTGAGAAGAGAAAAATTCCAAAGCTATTTTTGGAATTTTACAGAAATATATTTTTTACTTTTATATTCCTCTTGAATACTTCTCATGATGTCATTTGCCAATGCTGTATCATGTTTGTCACTAGAAGCGACAACCCTAATTTGGTCTCCATCGATTTTCACAAATGATTTTAGTTTAAATTTGGTTTCAATTTTCTTTTCTAATTTTTCTTCTTCCCCTCTGGTCATATTTAATAACTGTAATTTTTCATACGCCTCATTTTTTTCGTCACTGGTTGCTTCTACACTAGTAAGAACAATTTGTAAGTCTTCCATATCTTGTTTCATTTGTTCATCTGCTTCTACTCTTAATGCTGTTAAGATTTCACTTTCTTCTATTTCTACAGAAGCTTTTTTATCATTTGTTTTATTTACTTCTGCTACCTCTTTACCACTTTTATTTTTTGTAACTAACAATTCAGATGGCATTGTAATATAATACACACTAAGTACCAATATTAAACTGAATAATGTTAAAAACCACAAACTCTTTTTATTAATCATTTTGTCCCTCCTCTAGTAACTCTATTACAATATATGAAGGGATAACAAAAGTATGACAAAAACAGGAATGTTCCTGTTAATTTTTATTCTGGATTTGTTCTTTTATTAGTTTTACAAATTCCTCTTTTGACAAAGCCTTTGTTTCATTCGTTCCATGTAATCTGTAACTAACAAGTCCCTCTTCCATTTCTTTATCTCCTAAAATAAGAGTATATGGAATTTTCTTTGTCTGACTTTCTCTCATTTTATAACTTAGTTTTTCCTCTCTACTATCAAGGGAAACGCGAATATTATCCATTTCTAAATATTTTTTAATCTCTTCTGCATAAGCCAAATGATATTCATTATTAACTGGTACAATATTGATTTGAATTGGCGCTAACCAAAGAGGTAATACACCCTTCGTTTCTTCTATAATATAGGCCATAAACCGATCTAAAGAACCTAATATAGCTCTATGAAGCACAATTGGTGTTTTCTTAACTCCATCCTTATCAATATATTTTAAATCAAATTTAGCTGGCAAGCAGAAATCTAATTGACAAGTTGATAAGGTATATTCATTCCCAACTGCTGGTTTTACATTAACATCTAGTTTTGGTCCATAAAAGGCAGCTTCTCCTATTTCTTCTGTATATTCGATTCCAAGATCCTTTAATACTTCACGCAATCCGTTTTCCGCTTTGTCCCACATTTCATCATCCTGATGATATTTTTCTTTGTCAGCGGGGTCCCTTAAGGATAACACACATCTATAATCTGTAATTTTAAAGTCTTTATAAACATCAAATATTAAATCCACTACATTTTTAAATTCCTGTTGCATTTGTTCCGGCGTCACAAATAGATGAGCATCATTTTGACAGAAATGCCTTCCTCTTTCAATTCCCTTTAAGGCACCACTGGCCTCATAACGAAAATCATGGGCAATTTCTCCAATACGAATTGGTAAGTCTCGATAAGAATGAAGTTTATTTGCATAGATCATCATATGATGAGGACAGTTCATTGGTCTTAAAACGAAAGCTTCCCCTTCTACTTCCATTGCTGGAAACATGTTTTCTTTATAATGATCCCAATGACCTGAAGTTTTATAAAGTTCTACATTTCCAACACAAGGTGTCATAACGTGTAAATATCCTAGTTTTCTTTCCTTTTCTTTGATATAATTTTCTAGTTCTTGCCAAATAATATACCCATTTGGCAAGAACATAGGAAGCCCTCTGCCTACTAGGTCATCTGTCATAAAAAGTTCTAAGTCTTTTCCAATTTTTCTGTGATCCCTCATTTTTGCTTCTTCTAGCATATTTAAATGCTCTTGCAAATCTTGTTCACTCTCAAAGCAAATCCCATAAATTCTCTGAAGCATTTTGTTTTTAGCGTCCCCTTTCCAGTAGGCACCACTAAATTTTAAAAGTTTAAAATGCTTTAATTCCTTTACAGTATCTACATGTGGTCCTCTACAAAGATCTGTAAAATCGCCTTGGGTATAACAAGAGATTGTTCCATCTACCATTCTTGAAATTAAATCCATTTTATATGGATCATCATGAAACATTTCCTCTGCCTTTTTTTTAGAAATTTCATGTCTTACAATTCTTTTTCCATCTTTTGCAAGTTTTTTCATTTCATGTTCAATTTTTGGAAGATCCTCTTCTTTGATTACTTCTTCCCCCAAATCAATATCATAATAAAATCCTTCTTCAATAACTGGTCCTACCCAGAATTTAGCATCTGGATATAAATGTTTTACTGCTTGCGCAAGTAAATGGGCACAACTGTGATTTAGCTTATTTAATCTCTCATCATTTTTTATTTCTTTCATGTTCTTTCCTCTTTTCTTTTACTTTTTTATCTTTCTCTTCATAACCATATTGATCTAATATCTGTTCTAACCTTTTAGCTGCTTTTTCTTTTATCAATGGAAACTTGGCTCCACTTGCCAAAAGCCATATACAAGAAACTGGAAAAATATCCATAATGGCATCTAAATAATCAAGCAGAATTGAACCAAAATAATCAACCAACTGTTCTCCTAAAGCTTCGCATTCTATTTCTTGCAAATAAGGTTCAGTTTCACGAAAAATCATTTTTGATAGCGAAAGCACATCTAAAAGAGAAAATTCTTTCTTCATACTTTCTCTAATAGGCAAATATAAAGTTTCTCTTTCTACTAAAGATTTTTGGAGCACCATTGCTCGTAGCGCTTTTATTCTATCCTGTTTTATAAAAACAATTTTCATAATTCTTCCATAAAAAAGCCCCTAGCATAAATTACTAGGAGCGAATTTTCGCGGTACCATCCTTGTTTGTACTTAATTTGAAATAACGGTTTTAGCCGGAAATCCTTTTCAGGTTCAGTTCATAGGGAGTAACAAATTAGTCTCTTTGCCTGGCTTTCACCATTCCAAGCTCGCTATCAAAGGGTTTCTAAAATGCCATGTCCTAATCAAAACATTTATAAATTTATTGTATCACTTTTTTTTTATTTGTCAACAACCTCTAGCTGATTCTTAAATAAATTATTTTGGCATAAACAATCTTATATTGTTTCAATATTTATTTTATGCGCTAATTTTTCTAACTCCTCTTTTGATATTCCTACAATTTTTGTAATAAAGCTCATATCCAGTTTTTCTTTCAACATTTCCTTTGCAATTTCAATTTGTTTTTCTGCTCTTCCTTCTAGTTTTCCTTCCCTTCTTCCCTCTTTTCTACCCTCTTTTCTACCCTCTTTTCGTCCTTCTTCTATTCCTTGCTCTTTTCCGTCTCTATATCCTTGATCCA
Organism: uncultured Mycoplasmatota bacterium; assembly: GCA_947572405.1. Taxonomy (GTDB): domain Bacteria; phylum Bacillota_I; class Bacilli_A; order RF39; family UBA660; genus MGBC102946. Next base: position 5,060 of record CANPBV010000034.1, read on the forward strand.
ATAAATCCCATTCCTTTCTGTATGAATCCCTGATTTCTGCATTCTTACTAACTTCTATTGCTTCATTAATATACTCTTCCATAATAACATGATCCTTTCCTATTTCGAGAGCAGTTTCTATTTCTGGTATTGCGAGAGTTAATAAATACCTCTCTTCTTCCGTTAACTTCTCTACTCCACTAGTATACCATTTTTTTACTAAATTTGGTATATAAATTTGAACAACTATCAATTTATCTGTCAATGCCTCATTTTCACTGTCTTTTAAATAACACACATATTTTATTTTTTCTTTTCCTTTATATGCGAAATTATTGATATTAATTAATAAGCTCTGCCTATAATCATATTGTTCTCCTTTTTCTACTAATTTTGAATATAGTCGGTTCATATATTCTATATTTCTTTCTAATGTTTCTACCTTATCATTGGAATTGATTTCTATATCAATTGCCGAATTATTTACATATGCTACAAAATCTGCTCTTTCTCCTTTTTCTCTTTCCTTTCTTTTATCTAACTCATTTTTACCAAATTGCAATGTTTTTAATAATTCTTCATAAGAAATATCTAGGATATAGGATAATAATTTGCAGGCATATTTTTTACGATTCTCGTTTGCAAACATTGTTTTAAACATACTATCTGAAAAAATACTAAGCTTTTCCTTTCCTGTCATTTTATCTAATGGTTTCATGGAAATAATATATTTATGGTCTTTATCTGCTCCCTCGCTTTTTTTCATTGTGTCCCGACTTTTTAAAAATGCTGTTTGATCATTTCTTACTTTTAAAGGCATATCTATCTCTCCTTTCAAAGGCATCTTAACACTTTCAAAAAGACAAGTAAAATGTTTATTTTTTAAGATTTATATTTTAAATTCTACAAATTTTAAAATTTATTACAATAATTTAAATTTTTTATATTTTACACTCTCCAAAAAAATAAAATTTATAGCATAAAAAAATAAAGAAATTCTTTATTTCTTAAAACATTGACTAAATTTCCTCTATTCAATCATTTTTTATCTTCTATTAACACTTATCATTTCGATTTGGTCTGTTAGCTGCTCAATTCTAGAAATAATTCTTCCAGCTTTGACAACATCAATGCTCTTTTTCCCACAACTAAAGTGTTCCTCTAAAAGCTTCATATCCAAATTCGAAGTAAAAAAGGTAGGTAGCTTCGCATCCATTCTATATTGAAGTAATGGGCAAAGAATTTCATCTCTTCCCCATTCAGTTGTTACCTCAGCTCCAATATCATCAATTAACAGTAATGGTGCTTTTTTTACTGCTTCATATTTTTCTTTAAAGTCTGTTCCAAATGATGCTTTTAAATCCCTTAGGAATTCTGGCCAGAAAATAAGAGCACTTTTTATATTTTTACGGGCGAGTTCAGTAAGCATAGCAACAATAAAAAAACTTTTTCCAGAACCATAGTTTCCATATAAATAAAGTCCTTTCTGATTGGTTCCATAATTTTTAAGAAAGCTTTGTAGCCATTTAATCGCTGGATATCTATTTTTGTCTGTTGTATCAATATTTTTCATAGAGGCATTTAATAATTCATCTGGAATTTCAAATGTCTGCATATTTTCTTTATATTTTGATTTTTCATCTAACTGTTTTTTATATTTACATACTTGGTATTCAAAGGATAAAATATTTTCTAGAATGCAAGGTAAATAAGCAAGTCCCCTCATCTTATTTTGGCATTCTAAAATGCTCTTACAGTTCTTGCAATGCCCATATTCTTCTGCGCATTCTTCCAATCTAGAAGTATATTTCATAAGTTCTTTTTTAGAAAGAGGCAAATTTGAAACAAGTTCAAAAAAAGATTCATTTTTTAAAGCCTCATCATAAGCAATACTTAATTGCTCTTCTAGCTTATTGCCCTGATATTTTAGTTTATCTTTTATTTGCCTCATCAAGCTACCTCCTTATACTCTTTTAATAGCTCTTCTATTTCTGCTTGTTCCTCTTTACTCGCTTCACCACTAGATAAGTTTTCTTTAAACCAAGATGGTTTAGAAACCATTCTTTTACTTCCTTGCTTTTCTGCTCTACCTTTTCGTTTCTTATGTTCTACTTCCGCTATCCTCATCGCATCTTCTACTGTTTCTATCCTGCTTTTCTTCCATTGGCTAGCAATTGGTTCTATAAAAGCTTTTAAAAGTTTATTGTTGTTAATTTTTAAAACATAATCAATCAAGACATTTACAACACCTGGATTCAGATTGAAATCAATTAATAAATATTCTAAGATTGCCAAGTCACCTTTGCTAGGAGCTACATCTTTATATTTACTTGATAAAAAATCAAATGGGGATGTTGTTTCAAAAAAGTAAATGGCTTGTGCTCTTAAGGAATGATCTCCGATTGGTTTCCTCAAATATTCCGGTTGGGTCCTGTAAACTAATCCTGGAAGCTTTCCATAATGATCAAACTGATAGAACTTGCGACTATTTTTTCTTAATGCCTCTTTATCAATTGTATGTTTTTCACTAATAGAATTTCTGATAATTTCTACTAACATATCTTCTGTAAAATCGTAAATGAAAGAAAGTTTCATAATTAAATCCTTGGTATCTTTGGTAATACTTCTTTTATTTAATAATTCATCGGGTATCATTTCTAATACCACCTGTAATTCATATTTTGGAATAATATTCATCCCTAGTTTATTTTTATCCCTGACATTTTCTATATTGATATTTATATTACTTCCTGCCTTAAAAACAGAATTAAAGCTAGTAGTAATTTCTGTATAAGAAGCAAGATTTAATTTAGGAATTTTAAAGTAATCAACTGTTTTTTCAAACTCCAATTTTCCGATTGTTGTATATAAGGAAGTGGCTAAAATTGGATTCCCCAAAAACTCTTTTGCAGAAAGCGGAGAATACAATTCATAAAGATATGTATTCACATGTTCTTCTTTCAAAAAGGTTTTTAATAGCCCAATTGCTTCTAGTTTACTGCGTGCTTCCTCAACTTCTGATAAACTAATTCCCATATTTGTCATAATATGATGATGAGTCCATTCACAAGATAAAAGTTCACTTTTATCTAAATAAGACCATAGAGTAAAATAAAAACTAATGGCTTGATATCCTATAATGGGTTGATATAAAGTAATCAAAAGCTTTCTATCATAATCATTCAATATGGTTTTATTAATAACAATATATGTATCGGCAGGTAAAAGTCCCTTCATCATAATCACTTCCATAGATAACTAACTTTTATGGTTTTCTCTTCTGCTCTTATTATATAGAACATCAATTTTTGTGTCAACCATTTTTCCAGACATATTCTCAAAAGAAAAAGAGAAGGTCTATTCACTTTTCTCTATTTCTATATAGTCTTCATAAAAGATTGCATCTGGCTTCATTTGAAAAATGGTCGCTATTTTGATTGCCATTGCATAAGATAGTCTTCTTGTGCGATTTTCTAATTGGCAATAAAACGGCTTACTAATTCCTAATTTCTCACTCATTTGTTTGGCCGTATATTTTTTCTGGCACCTTAATTCTTTTAAATGATTTGACATGTTCTTCCTCCCACTGTACTTTCCATTATATCACAAAGTGTACTCATAGTGTACTGTTTTTCTATTTCTTTTATGAGAAAATATTAGTAGGAAGTGGAAATATTTACCAGTTTTTCAGATTTTAGAGGTGTTAATATGATTAATAACAAAGACTTAAATTCTCAATATACCATTTTTAGTGACAATGTTAAATTCTATAGAAAACAAAGCAAGCTGACACAAGAACAACTTGCAGAATTAGCAGATCTCAGTATTTCCTATGTCAAACAAATTGAGTCCAATAATGAATATAAAAATATTTCACTTACTACTATTTTAAAAATTTCGAAAGCTTTGGATATTGGAGTTACAACTTTATTCTACCACAGAAAGTAAAAGAATGATTCAAAAATCACTCTTTTTTATTATAACTGAACATTATGGTAGACATGTGTAACATCTTCAATTTCATCTAACATTACAAGTAAGCGATTGAAATACATAAGGTCATCACCTTCTAATGTAATTTTATCTTTTGGAATAAATGTGATTTCATCTAAGTCAAATTGGACTGTTGGAAATACTTTTAAGATTGATTCTTTCATAGCATATAAATCCGTTGGTGCACCATATACTACTACACTATCTTCTTCTGTTTCAATATCCTCTATTTCTATGCCTTCATTAAGTAGTGCTTCTAATGCTGCTTCTTCGCCCAACCCTTTGAAGCTTATCACACAAACATGGTCATACATATAAGAAGCACTTCCCATACTTCCTACTTTACTATTGCATTTATTAAGCGCAGCCCTAATACTACTAATAGATCGATTTACATTGTCTGTTAAACATTCTACGATAAGCGTTGATCCATTTGGACCAAATAGTTCATATCTAACTTCATCATAAGATTCATCCGCTCCACTACTTACTTTGTCGATTGCTCTTTTGATAATATCAGAAGGCACTTGTTCTTTTTTTGCTCTTTCTAATAATCGTTTTAATACTGCATTACTAGCAGGTTCTGTTCCCCCTGTTTTGGCTGCTTGATAAATTTCTCTTGCATACATTGAATATAGTTTGGCTTTGGCTGCGCCCGTTTTTTGAATACTTGCTTTTCTTACTTCATAGGCTCTTCCCATTTTAATTCCCTCTTTCTAAACAGTACTATTTTATCTTAAAATCTTTTCTTTTTCAAGCCAGAGAAAATATCTTTCGACTGTTAATCCCAATACTTTTTTTGACAATTTAACTAAATTATTATGTTAGATATTGGTTAAGCAATCACCTCCCTATATTTTTCATTTGCAATACGAAATGGTATTCCTGGCTCATCAATTTAGAATCACAAACTTCAATTTTGGATTTTCCATTTTAAAACGACATGTTTTATGAAATCATTTCCTTTCCTCGTTCGCACACATTCCTCCATCTTGTGCTTTTTTTAACGCATCTTTTGCAGCTTCCTGTTCCGCTTCTTTTTTACTTCTAGCACTTCCTACCCCATATCGAATAGAATCAATTCTAACTTCTACTGTAAATAGCTTGTTATGGGCTGGTCCCTCTTCCTTCACGATGACATATTCAAGACTTCGTTTATCTGTCTGTACCAGTTCTTGAAGTACTGACTTATAATCATGGATATAATCCAATTTATGAGTTTCAATCATAGGAACAATATGTGTATTTAAAAATTCAGTCACTATCTCTATTCCCTTATCTAGGAAAAGAGCTCCTATTAACGCTTCAAAAATATCCGCTACAATAGCCTTTCTAAATTTTCCGCCATTTTCCTCTTCGCCCTTCCCAAGTAATAATTCTTCATTCAATTTTAATTTCAAAGAATATTCATAAAGAGCCTCTTCACAGACATAGTGGGCCCGTAGTTTTGTCATCATGCCTTCATCATATTCTGTATTACGATATAAGTAATTGCTCATGAATAATTCTAATACCGCATCTCCCAAATATTCTAACCTTTCATAACTTTCTAATCCATGTTCATTCGCATAGGATGTATGAGTAAATGCCCTTTTGTATAATGATTCATGATTGGTTTGTATATTTAATGTTTCTAATATTTTCACTTTATCACCTGTCAATATTATATCAAACATTTATGGATACAGAAAAGAAATATTTTACAATTGGTGTAAATTTTAGTATAATGAGAAAGATGAAAAAGATATTAATATGGTTGATAAGGGGTTACCAAAACATTCCAGGTAATTTTCATGGGTTGTGTAGACATATTCCTACTTGCTCTAATTATGCAATCGAAGCAATCAACAAATATGGTTCTTTGAAAGGTTGTTTTTTGGCAATAAAGAGAATACTGCGATGTAATCCATTTGGCACTAATGGATATGATCCTGTACCTGAAAGGAAGCGAAAAATGAAAAAATTTTTATTATTAATGATAACTGGTTTGATAGCGATGACTTCTACTGGTTGTTTAAAACGAGATGATTTAGAAAATATTACAATTCACACGACTGTTTACCCAGTAGGTTACATTACCGAACGACTCTATGGAGAACATAGTTCAATTTATAGTATTTATCCAGCTGGAGTAAATCCGAGAGAATATAAGTTAACGGATAAGGAAATTAAAGACTATAGTAAATCCAAATTATTTATTTTTAATGGTTTATCAGAAGAAAAGGATTATGTTCAAAAATTGTTCCATCATAACAAAAGGCTCAAAATCATAGATACAACCTCTAGTATGGAAGCAACTTATGGCGAAGAAGAGCTTTGGCTGGATCCTTCTAATTTTTTAATGCTCGCGGGAAACATTAAAAATGGTTTTAATGAATATATTACAAATCACTATTTAAAAAATGAAATTGAAGAAAATTATCAAAATTTAAAAATTGAAATATCTGCTTTAGATGCGGAAATAAGTACCATGTATGAGAACAGTTCTAAAAAAACAATTGTTGTTGCAGATGATGTTTTTAAATTTTTAGAAAAGTATGGTTTTACTGTCTATTCTTTAGAAGAAAATGAAAATTTGACAGAAAAAACTTTAGCCGATGTAACATCCCTAATTAATAATGGACAAATTCATTACATATTTGCCAAAGAACATGAAGAAAATTCAAAAACAGTTGAGACATTCTTAAATGAAGGAAAGGTAGAAGTACTAGGGCTACATATGTTATCCAATATTACAGAAGAAGAAAAAAATAATGGGGAAGATTATATCACCATTATGAATAAAAATTTAGAACTTTTAAAGCAGGAACTATATGATTAATTACACATAATTGATCAAAAAGAATGAAATAAATTTCGTTTGCTACCCTAATGGGTGCTTTTTTGTTATCGTGTAATGTAACGATATGAACGAATCCAATCAAAGCAGACAGTTTATAAAAAATATTCTAACGCCTGAATCCAATTTTATATTGAATTGAGCTTTTATATTTTAGGGCATATAAAAGCCTTGTTATAATCATATGTTTTTCAATAAAATGAGGGCCTCATTCCAACACTTTTTTATAAAAATCAATAATGGAAGAACTTGAAGAAGTTGGCTTTGATGATATTGTTGTTGAAAATATAACATACAAGAAAAATAGTGTCAAATATTACAAAGACTTATAGCATATCAAGAAACTGATTTTGATAAACCAACTGAAGAATAAGAACAAGCAATTTCTTTTTTTCAAGACTTGTATAGTTTTGATGATGAATTCTATGCAGATTTTTTATTCAATGCTTTCAATAACAGAAGAGGAAATGATATTTTAAATGTAATTGAAACAAGTGATATAGAACATAAAGAAGAAATAGCAAATCATATCTGTGATATATTAGTTATGAAAACAAATAACAAAAAAATATTTCAATTTTATAAAAACAATGTTTTGCCTAATTTTGAAATAGCATTTAAACAAAACTATGTTGATTTTGATATAACTAAAGATGATGAGCGAACTGAAAAGATTAAACAAAATATACTTACTACTTTAACAAGTTTTGTTATTGAGTTTATTTCGATTGGAAATAGACTTGATATAAAAGAAGAAAAAGAAAAGGAAATTTTTAATTTCTTATTTAGTGATAATGAAGATATTAAAGAGGCAGTCGCTTGGCACTATATAGAACAATTTATTGGAATATATGAAAGTAATGATTTTCAAGAATATTTAAAATCTAACAAAAAAGATGCTTTTGACATAATGATAAAAACCGATAGAGAAATAACAAAAGAAATAGAAATACAAGAAAAATATGACACTATGGGAACAAAAATAACTGAAATAATGCATTATGGTATTATACCAATTTTAGAGCATTTAAACGAACAAAAAACAATCGTTTTTAATCCTTGTTCACCTAATATGAAAATTCAAAAAATATCTAATAACACATTAAAATTTATAGGAAAAATGATAGTTAGTTTTGCCGAAGTCTATTTGAGTGATATTGAAGGTAGCAAAAATAAAACTGTTGATTTTATAGAATATTTATTTTTAGATTTAAATGATGAAACTAAAGAAAAAAAAGATGAATTTTGTAGAAGAATAAACTCATTTTTACACTATTATGACAGCATAGATTTTGAAAACGCCGACTTTGATAAATTTTATATTAATGCTTATAGTAGCAAAGAAACTACTAGGAAAGAAGCAAGAAGAAAACTATTTCAGAAACAACTGGTACAATTATTTGTCATAGTAAATTGTCTTTTAAAATATGGGGTAATATAATTGATAATTTACTAAATGGATTTAGTTTGAGAAGGATTGCTAAAGAGAATAATATTTCATTTTAACTTCATTTAGAATAAGGCATAAAGTCCTATATGCTTTAAAAAATTTTATAGAAAATATCAATTTATCTGGAGAAATACAATCAGATGAAAAATATTTTTCAATTAATTTAAAAGGAACTAAGCCAAAAAATATGCCAAGATATTCTAAAAAAGAACTTCAACACAATCTTCATACAGAGGTATTAGTCATCATAAAATTTTTGTTGTTTCTAGTATAGATGAGAACGATAATCTGCTATTAAAAATCGTTAGTCTAGGTAGATGTACGACAGATATGTTGAAAGAGAGTCTAGGCCAAAAATTAGATAATGCTAAATCGATTAATGCTGATAGTGCTAGTGCTTACCAGAATTTTTGCGAAAACAATCGACTTATATTATATGCAATTCCATCTGTTTTTCATAGTGATAGTATTTATAAGATAGTGTAAAATGGTTTGGGGATGGAGTACAAAAAAGGAAGACCTTTTGTTA
>CANPBV010000035.1 GCA_947572405.1 uncultured Mycoplasmatota bacterium
GAAAATGAAAAATGAAATTATATTATTTGAAAATCAAAATGTAAAATTAGAAGTAAATATGCAAGATGAAACAGTATGGCTTACACAAGCCCAAATGAGTGAATTATTTGGAAAAGAGAGAACAGTAATTACGAAACATATTAATAATATATTTAAAGAGGGAGAACTAGATGAAAAGAGTAATGTGCAAAAAATGCACATTGCCAATTCTGATAAACCTGTAACTTTTTATAATCTAGATGTGATTATTAGTGTTGGTTATCGAGTAAAATCTAAAAATGGTATTGCTTTTAGAAAATGGGCAAATTAAATATTAAAAGATCATTTGGTGAAAGGTTACACAGCAAATCAAAAAAGATTAGAATATTTGGAACAAACAGTAAAGCTGATTGATATTGCTAACCGTATGGACGAAAGACTCGAAGAAAGTGATGCAAAAAGTGTTTTAAAAGTAATCGGTGAATATTCAAAAGCTTTGGATTTATTAGACGATTATGACCATAAAACAGTAAAAAGTATAAAAGGGCAAACAAGCGATTTACAAATTCAATATGAAGACTGTATTTCTGTCATCAATCAATTGCGTTTTTTCCAAAATAGTGATTTATTTGCGTTAGAACGAGATAAAGGACTAAAAGCAATTATTGGAAACATTTATCAAACTTATGATGGCAAAGATGTCTATTTATCCATAGAAGAAAAAGCAGCGAATTTTCTTTATATGGTTGTAAAAAACCACGTTTTTATCGATGGTAATAAACGAATAGCAGCAACGCTTTTTATCTATTTTCTCCAGTTTTATGGCGTTTTATATAGAAACGAAAAACCAGTCATTGACAACAATACTTTAACAGCACTTACTTTATTAATCGCAGAATCAAATCCGAAAGAAAAAGATATTTTAATTCGACTTATTATGAATTTTTTAAAATCATAATGAAGCCAAAAAACAAACAGCTTTGAGGAATTTATAATGTGTGTTATAATAGAAGTGTGATGTATATAAACATAGATTTTGAAAAAGAAGATTATAAATTTAATGCTAGAACTTCTTCTATTATTTATAATAATGATAGAACAGAAGTATTGTTGTTTAAAGTAGAAGATGGGAGAAACTATTTTTTGTTTCCAGAATAAATCATTTAATAGAAAAAGAAAAAATTTAAGAAATTAATAAACAGCGAAAGGGAAAAAATTATGATAGAAAAAGCAGAAAGAGTAGTAAATTTATTAATAGAAAGAAAAGAACAAATTGCAACCATGGAGTCTTGTACAGGTGGAGGACTAGCGAATATGATTACAAATATCCCAGGAGCTAGTGAAGTGTTACTCTATAGTGCAGTAACTTACTCAAATGAATATAAAATTAAAATGGGAGTTTTAAAAGAAACTATTGATAAATATACTGTTTATAGCAGGGAAACGGCTACCGAAATGGCAAAAGCGATTTCTACTTTTGCGCATTCTGATTATGGAGTGGGGATTACGGGAAAGTTAAAAAGAAGTGATCCCAATAATATTACTAAAAATGATGATTTGGTTTATTTTACAATCTATGATAAAAACAATGACATCTGTTATAAGGATTCTTTATATGTGACAAAAGAAAATCGTTTTGAAAACAAAGATATGGTAATAGAAAAGGTATTAGAGACTTTAACACAAATAATAGAGAACAAAAATCAGAAAACGAATTCTTGATGTTTTTTTCTTCAAATGATATAATCAAAATATAAAGAAGAGGGATTATATGAAGAAAGAATATAAAAGCGAGAAAGAATTTTTAGCAGACTATGACTCTAACAAATTTGAAAAATTATCAATTACTGCCGATATTTTATTATTTAGTGTTTCAGATGGAGCAAAAGAAAATTATCGAAAACTAAATGAAAAATATTTTAGTATTTTACTTATAAAAAGAGATACTTATCCATTTAAAGACAAATGGTGTTTGCCAGGCGGATTTGTAGGAATGAAAGAAACAATTGATGAGGCTGCCATTAGAGTATTGGCATCAGAAACCAATTTGCACAATATTTATATGGAGCAACTCTATACGTTTGGGGATGTAAATAGGGATCCAAGAATGAGAGTCATTAGCACCTCTTACATGGCCTTGGTTGACAAAAATAAATTGTTAGATACTTTAGCTCCTAATGCCTCCTGGTTTAACGTTATGGTTTTAGAGGATGAAAGAGAAATGCATGTAACATTAGATAATGGAAATGAAGTAATCAAATTTGTTGCAAAAAAGACATTAATATCTAAGACAACAGAACGTTACGCTTATGAAATTATCAGTAATGATAAACTTGCTTTTGATCATGCCCATACGATTGCAGTAGGAATTACAAGATTAAAAAATAAAGTCAATTCTAGTGATATTGTCTTTCACATGATGCCAGAATATTTTACTTTAGGGGAATTACAGCAAGTATATGAAGTCATCTTGAATAAAAAATTACTGGATCCAGCATTTAGGAGAATGATTGCCAAAAAGATCGAGAAAACTGCAAAAATGAAAACAGGGGAGGGACATCGCCCTTCCGTTTTGTTTCGTTATAAAAAGTAAGGAGAGAAAAACGTGAAGAAAATATTATATATTAGTTTGTTAATTTTATTATTAACAGGTTGTGGTAGTAAGGAAAAAGAAAAAAATAAGCCAGAAAAATTGGAGCAAGAGCAAGTAGAAAAAATAATAGATGACGTATATTTGGTGATGAGTAGTATTATGGTGGAATATCAGATTTCTGGGTCTGATTCTGAACCAATTGAACTCCCATTTACGGTTACTTGTAACGAAAAAGAGGGGTGTACATATGGTGCAGGGAAAAAAATGGATTTAGAAGTTACACCAAAATCAGGGACTTTTGTATTAAAAGACGAAACACTGATTTTCGAATCAACATCAGACATTAAAATGGGGGATTATTCTTGCTCTATTCATGACAAGAATATTGTTACATGTAAAAAGTAGAGGTAAAAAATGAAAAAGATATTATATATTAATTTGTTAATTTTATTATTAACAGGATGTGGAAACAAATCCTATCAAACAATTAGTGCCACAGAGGCAAAAAATATGATGCGTGAAAATACAATTATTTTAGACGTCAGAACAAAAGAAGAATATGAAATTGGTCATATCAAAAATGCAATTAATATTCCATTAGATAAAATTGATGATACTGTTATAGAACAATTAAAAGATAAAAAACAAACTATTTTAGTATATTGCCAAAGTGGAAATAGAAGCAAGCAAGCTTCGCAAAAATTAGTAGATTTAGGTTATACAAAGGTTTATAATTTTGGAGGGATAAACAATTGGCAAGATGAAACAGTAAGTCCACGCAAAGATAATACAGAATTACTTTTAAAGCAAGTGGTAGATAATATTAAAATGACATATTTAGAGGAAATGATGGATCACAATATTACGCTTCCATTTGAAGTAGTCTGCGATGGAAAAACCTGTACCTATGGTGATAGCAAAAATCTTTCTTTATCAGGAAATCTGATTCCAGAAGGAACCTTTGTTTTAGGGAGTGAAAGTATAATAGAAGCAACTGCCGAAATTTTTTTCAATGGGTATAGTTGTTCTATTGATGATAACGAAAAAGTAACTTGTAACTAAGGACTAACTCTAGTCTTTTTTCTTTCTTTTTGATATAATAAAAAAGGTGATTTTATGAAAAAATTGATTGTATATATTTCTGCTATTTGCTTTATCATAGATCAATTATCAAAAGCCTTATTGGACCACTTTTTAGAGTTAAATCAAAGCATTGATATAATACCTTCTTTTTTCAGGATAACATATGTTAGAAATGATGGGGCAGCCTGGAGTTTATTTTCTGGAAATCAAATATTTCTGATCATAATGTCTTTTTTTGCTCTTTATATGATTTACACTTATTTTATAAAAAATAAGGTATTAAATAAATTAGAACTATGGAGTTATGGACTCCTTTTGGGAGGAATATTTGGAAATTTGATTGACAGATTGATAAGAGGATATGTCACGGATTTTTTCGACTTTACAATTTTTAATTATCATTTTCCAGTCTTTAACATTGCTGATATTTGTATTGTAATTGGAGTATTTCTAACGATTATTAGCTTATGGAAGGGAGATAAAAATGGAAACAATTGAAGTAATAGAAAACGTCAAGAGAATTGATAGCTATTTGATGGAACAATTAAACTTTAGTAGGAGTAAAATTCAAAAAATGATTGAGGAAGAATACATTTTATTAAATGGAAAAAGGACAAAAAATAGTGCTAGTATTAAAATAGGGGATATCATTACAATAAAAGAATTTCAAGAGGAGGGAATGAATGCTGAACCTGAAAATATTCCTTTGAATATTGTATATGAAGACTCTGATATTATTGTCGTCAATAAAGAAAATGGAATGGTTGTACATCCTGCTATTGGAAATACACATGGGACATTAGTAAATGCACTTTTATATCATTCAAAAAACTTAAGTAATATTAATGGAGAATTTCGTCCTGGAATCGTACATAGAATCGATGCTTTTACAACTGGTTTATTAGTAGTTGCAAAAAATAACCATGCTCATGAGATTTTAGCAAAACAACTAGAGGAAAAAAGTACACATAGAAAATACATTGCTTTGGTTTGGGGAGTTATTTCGCATGATACAGGAACAATTGATGCGCCAATTGGAAGAGATTCCTCGGATCGAAAAAAGATGGCAGTAGTAGCAGGTGGGAAATCCTCTATTACACATTTTAAGGTGTTAGAAAGATATAGCAAAGCCACATTAATAGAATTAGAGTTAGAGACTGGAAGGACCCATCAAATCCGTGTTCATATGAATTATATAGGACATCCAGTGGTAAATGATCCTGTTTACGGAAAACGGGCAAAAATAGATGAATCAGGACAGTGTTTGCATGCAAAAGAACTAGGATTTCTTCATCCTAGAACTTTAAAATATATGGAATTTGATAGTGAATTGCCAGAGAGTTTCTTAAACATTGTAAAAGAGTTTAAAGATTCATAAAATAAATAGTAATACTTAAAATCATGGCAAACATGTTCCAAAATAGATAGGGAAGTAACAGTTTTGAACTTGTTTTATTTAAACTTTTGCTTTCATAATATAAGAATAGGGTGCTTAGGAAAAGTGCTACAGTATCTACAAAACTAAAAAATAAAGAATGAAATTTGAAGAAAAGCAGAGGATATAATTGATTGAATAAATAATTAACAAATAAAATATGGCTATATTCTTTTTCCTTTGTTCCATATTCTGTAAAAATGAGATAGCTACTACAAGCAATTAAAACATATAAGATAGGCCAAACAACCGTAAAAATGACAGGAGCAGGAGCAAAATTTGGAAGATTGATTTCTGCATAAAAAGAAGTATCCATAGCAAACAATCCACCTATGAACCAGGGAAGTAACAAACCAATAAAAAGAACTATTTTTTTCATAATCCCTCCTATTATCTATCTTATGAGGGAAAAAACAAAATATACAATTTTGACCAAACATACCGTTTTTGGTATAATGTTTAACGACTGGAGGAATCCACAATGGAGGAAATGATTATTAGCAGAAATGATGAATTAGTAATGCGATTACTTCATTATTTCATTACGGAAGAAGGATATAGCCCTATTATTTTACATGGAGCCCAAAATGAAATTTGGCTTGAAAACTTGGAGAGTGATTGTAAAATTATAAGAATTGTATCTAACTATATTCACAATGATGAACAATTAAACTTTGACTTATTTAAAACCAAGCAAATTATTAGAAGAATCAAGCGAAAAACATTCTCGTTAAAAATGAATGCTCTTAGCATTTTTCTAAATTTAGGCGAGAATGTTCACTTGAGTAATTTTAAGAATTCTATAGAATATGTATCGGTTGTAGAAATTGAAAATATGGAAGATTTAGAAAATTGTAAAGAAGTAAAAGATAGGTTTCCTAAAATTTTAGAAGATACTAATTTTAAAGAAAAAGGATTGGAATTGTTTGTAAAAATAACCGAAGATTTAAATCGGAAAAATCAAGAAGACTCTGCCAAAATAGAATCTGTATTTAAAATGAAAAAGCCAATTGTAACTTATATATTAATTGCAATAAACGTCATTGTATTCTTTTTTCAATTATTATATGGAATTAATGAGACTGCCTATTATGGCGCTAATATTGCAGAATTTATTCGTGATGGGGAACTTTATCGTCTCATTACGAGCGCCTTCATGCATGCAGGAATTATCCATTTGATGTGTAATATGTATTGCCTTTATATTTTAGGCCCACAATTAGAAAGCTTTTTTGGAAAAATTAAGTTTTTGGTGATTTATCTAGTGAGCGCTATTACAGGAAACCTAATGTCTATGCTTTTTACAACAGGAGCAAGTGTAGGAGCATCAGGGGCCATTTTTGGACTTTTTGGAGCTATGCTTTATTTTGGGTATCATTATCGTGTGTACTTAGGCAACGTCATGAAATCACAATTGGTACCTCTTATCATCATGAACCTCTTTCTAGGATTTCTAATTAGTGGTATTGATAATGCCGCCCATATAGGAGGACTCATTGGTGGAACATTGATGACAATTGCACTTGGTGTAAAATACCATTCCACTACATTTGAAAAAATCAATGGTTGGATTATGTTACTGATTTTTGTATCTTTTATGTCTTATATGGCATTTGTAGGAATGTAATATGAAAATAAATTATCAAATAGAACTAGAAAAAGTAATAGAACAACTCAAAAAAGAAAAAACGACTCCTACTTTGTTAATTCATAGTTGTTGTGCTCCCTGTAGTAGTTACGTATTAGAATATTTGTCTGAATATTTTGAAATTACAATTTTCTATTTTAATCCAAACATTACAGAATGGGAAGAATATCAAAAGCGGGTAGTAGAACAGAAACGCTTGATTCAGGAATTAAAAACAAAAAATGCAATTCATTTTTTAGAAGGAATTTATCAACCAAAAGTCTTCTTTGAAATCGCAAATGGTTTAGAAGAGGAACCAGAAGGTGGGGCAAGATGTATAAAATGTTATTACCAGAGATTGGAAGAAACGGCAAAATTAGCAAAAGAAAAAAACTTCGATTACTTTACGACAACCTTGACCGTTAGTCCATATAAAAAATCAGAAAAATTAAATAAAATAGGAGCTTATTTAGAGGAACAATATCAGATTTCCTATTTGCATTCTGATTTTAAAAAGAAAAATGGATATAAAAGATCCATTGAATTATCTAAAATATATGGTTTATATAGACAAGATTATTGTGGCTGTATCTATTCAAAAAAGGAAGCAGAATTGAGAAATAATAAAATAGAATTATAGAAATATGATTCCATTTTTGTTATAATGGAAATACTATAAGAGGGTGAAAAGATGGAAAGAGAAACGATTAATAATATAAAAACATTGGGAATTGATATGATTCATGAAGCAAAAAGTGGGCATTCTGGAATTGTATTAGGGGCGGCTCCAATTATATATACACTATATGCTAACCATATGAATATTAATACCAGTGACGCTAATTGGGTGAATAGGGACCGTTTTGTAATGTCAGCAGGACATGGCTCAGCTCTACTATATGCAACGCTTTTTATGGCAGGGTATGATTTGTCAATTGACGATTTAAGAAAATTTAGAAGGATTGGATCTAAGACCCCAGGACATCCTGAAGTAGGCATTACTCCAGGCGTAGATATGTCAACAGGACCACTTGGGCAGGGGATTGCTTCAGCAGTGGGAATGGCAATTGCAGAAAAAATGTTGGAGGAAAAATACAAGTTTCCAAAAGAAAAACAATATAAAAATAAAAAATTAATTGGGTATCGTATTTATGTTCTTTGTGGCGATGGCGACTTAATGGAAGGAATTAGTTATGAGGCAGCTTCCTTAGCTGGGACATTGAATTTGGATAACTTAATAGTTTTGTATGATTCTAATAGTGTTACCTTAGATAGTCGAACAGATGTCACATTTAAAGAAAATGTCTTAGAACGTTTTAGAGCAATGGGCTGGTATACTGATACTGTAAAAAATGGATTGGTAATAAATGACATTAATAAAGCGATTACCAAAGCGAAGGAAAGTGGAAAACCTTCTATCATTGAAATTAAAACGATTATTGGAATTGGATCCTCATTGGCTGGTTCTAATGAAGTTCATGGAAAACCATTAGAGAAAGAGGATATGGAACAATTAAAAACGAGTCTTGGAATTTCCAATACCCCTTTCTACGTGGATGAAAATGCTAGAACTTATTTTAGGAGCAAAATCGCAGCAAGGGGGAATAAGAAATATGAAGAATGGGTAAATAACTATAGGGAATATGTAAATAAAGTGTTGGAAGGAGATTCTTCTAAGTTAAATATTCTATTTGGCAAAGAAAACCCAGCTGATTTAAATGGGATTGATTTTGAATTGAAACCCAAAGAATCAACGAGAGTGAGCAATGGAAGAATTATGAATACATTTATAGGAGAGGTTCCGACAATGGTAGGAGGATGTGCAGACCTATCTAGTTCGACTAAAGCCTATTTGAAAGACCTAGGAGATTTTAGTATTATAAATAGAGTGGGTAGAAACATTTTTTTTGGGGTACGAGAACATGCTATGGGAGCTATTTTAAATGGGATAGCACTTTCTGGCTTTCGCACATTTGGTTCTACATTTTTAGTATTTTCTGATTACTTAAAACCAGCAATTCGCATGTCAGCCTTAATGAATTTGCCTGTTACTTATATTTTTACACATGATGCAATTAATATCGGACAAGATGGGCCAACCCATGAGCCAATTGAACAATTACCTATGCTTCGAGCAATTCCAAACCATGATGTTTTTAGACCAGCGGATGGAACAGAAATTATTGGTAGCTGGGCTTATATATTAAATAGTCGACATCCCAATTCTCTTATTTTATCGCGTATAGATGTTGATAATTTAAAAGAAACAAATCCAAATGGAGTATTATATGGAGGCTATATTTTAAGGAAAGAACAGAATAATTTGCATGGGATTTTGATTGCGACTGGTAGTGAGGTTATGACAGCTTTAAAAGTAAGTGATGAATTATTGAAAGACTATGGTTTAGACTTAAGAGTTGTTAGTATGCCATGTAGGGAATTGTTTTTAAGGCAAGAGAAGCAATATAAAGATAGTGTTTTACCATCAGGGGTACGAACTATTGTCATAGAAGCAGGATCTAAATTAGGATGGGAAGGTTTCGTTTATAACGATAACTATCTCATTACTGTAGATCATTTTGGAGCAAGTGGAACCAAAGATGAAGTTTTGGCATTCTGTAAATTTGACTATGAAACTATTAAGAATAGAATTATATCATTATTTCGATAAGGATTTTTAATGGACCGTTTTCTGTTTAAACAATAAACAAATTATAAAAAAGTTATATGAAAATATATCGTTTCATATAACTTTTTTTGTTTAAGCGAATCATAAAAAAACTAAAATGTCCTTGTACATAATTCATGAAAAGAAACATCAAGTGTGAGTGCAAACTTATATAAATTGGCGGTAGAAATGCAAATTAACCCTTTTTCATAACGGGCAATACAAGCTTGTGTAACCCCTAATAAATCAGCAACATTTTCTTGTGACAAATGATTATAAAGACGAATAGATTTCATATTATGACCAAGCATCATTAAATCCAAACCTTTTTTGTTAGAATCACCTTTTTTTGTATCAGATAAACCTAAAATATAATCCATTGAAACATTAAAGTAAATTGCATAATCAAATAAATTCTTGAGAGGGATAATATTAATCCCTAATTCCCATAAGGAATATGCAGAGCGTTTGACACCTAATATTTTAGCCATTTTTTCTTGGCTAATATCATAATCTTCCCGAATATCTTTTAATTTTGAAAAATTTGTCATAATATCACCTGATATCATTTTCCCATTGAAAAATGAAACTATAAAAAAATGCTATCATGAGTTATTATTTTTGCTATTTTGTGTTATAATGTTGCTAGAAAGGTTAGAACCGATTATGAAGAAGGAGAATTAAAAAGTGAAAATAGAAGTATTCATTTATGGATTTTTTTGTATCTTGATTTTGATACTGTTAATCCTTTGCTTAAAAAAAATTATTACAAAAGAACAAAATCGAATGAAATATTATAATAGCCATATTTATTATGCGACCAATTGGGATAAATATAGCACAATGGTAAAAAAACAGAAAAGAATTTTATTTTTAAAAAAAATCCAATTGTTTTTATTGACGCTTTTAGTAAAAGTGAAGAGGTGAGGACCATGAATTTTAGTATATATCTACAATTGTTATTGGTAGGACTTTGCTTGATTAGTGGTATTGTTTTTCTTATGACCTCCATTTTTAATGGTAAAGAAAAACAGATTAATTATGACTATATCATTTCTGAATTAAATAAAAAGCAAGAGGAAGATCTGAAATTAATTCAAAAAAGAAATAAGGAAATAGATAAATTAGAACAAAAAATTTCGACTTATAAAAAAATACTTCATATGAATTCAGTAAAAAAAAAGGCTTGAATGCCTTTATATTTTTCTATACAACCCAATTGCTTTTCCTAGAATAAATACATTATCTAATATAATTGGATCCATGGTATCATTTTCTGGCTGCAATCTAAAATATCCATTTTCTTTATAAAATGTTTTTAATGTTACTTCGTTTTCGTCTGTCATGGCGACTACAATTTCCCCATTCCTGGCAGTATTTCTTTTTTCGACAATGACAATATCTCCGTCTAAAATCCCTGCGTTAATCATGCTTGTTCCATCAACTAGTAAGGTAAATACTTCCTTATTTCTAGGAATTAGATAAGCGGGCAACGAGAAGAATTCATTCGGTTGCTCAATTGCTTCGATGGGGCTACCAGCTGTAATTTTTCCTAAAAGAGGAACTTCAATTACTTCTGGATCTTTCATATCATACTCGTTTGGAACTAAAAGCTCAATAGCACGATTCTTTGTATCTTCTTTTTTAATAAATCCTTTCGCCTCTAAATTATTTAAATGGGCATGTACAGTTGCAGGGGACGAGACATCCATTGCTTTACAAATTTCCCTGATTGTTGGCGGATATCCATGTGATACAATATATTCCTTAATAAAGTTTAAAATTTCTTCTTGCCGTTTGGTTAATTCTTTCATTTTTGAACCTCCTTTTTACATTACATATACATTGTATCATAGAAAGAAAAGAAAGTCAAACAATTGTTCGTAAATACCATTGACATGAACAATTGTTCGGTATATAATATTACAAAAGGGAGGAGTTATGTATGAGAGAAATGTTAAAAAGTAAAGGAATGATTTTATTTATTGTTATGGTGTTAGGAGTGACTTATACGAGCTCCTTAAAAAGTGACAAACTAGAGGATGAAAATTTAAAAGATTATCGTGATACCATTGTCATGAATGCCAAATAATCTTTTTCGACAAAATAGTAAATTTTCTCATGCTATTATCAATATGGTGATATCATGAGAAAGTACTATCTATTCATTGTTAGAAGTGATTTTTATGAGGTATATAAAGATAACAGCTTTGTTTTATATAAAACATTGGAAAATTTATGGAAAATCAAAAAAAGCGATTTTAGTTATGGACTTTCTTTATATGATGCACTTTGCCAAACCTTTGATGTAGAATTATTAAATCGTTATTTTAGAGGAAAATATCAAAATCGAATTATGTCTGAGAAGAATAGACATATCATTGTAAACAAGCAAAAAAAATACTATGTTTTAATAGAACTACACTATTCATGTACAATCGTTTTAACAAATATTAATATGCCTAATATATTGAGGGACTTTAATTATTATAATAGAAAAATCTTTGTTTGCGATTTTGTTAATGAAGACTTTTTTTGGTTGAATAATCAATATCAAAAATAACTGACAAAGCCAAATTAAGAAATAATAAAGCATTATCTGCATATACTTTATTAAATCATCTTGAAAACTTGTTTTGTTTTTAGTACAATATAATAAAAGGAGGAATATTATGAACTGGGGAGCCTTTTTCTTAGATATATTAAAAATATTAGGTGGCCTAATTGCTGGAGGAATATTAGGTTTCTTTATTGCAAGAAATTATATGAAAAAATATATGAAAAAAAATCCACCAATTAATGAACAAATGATACGCTCAATGATGGCAGGGATGGGAAGAACCCCTAGCCAGAAGCAAGTAAATCAGATGATGAAACAAATGACTAAATATATGGATTAGCCATTGTTTTTTTTAGAAGGGGGATTTATGAAGCCAATCATTGGTATTGTAGGCAGACCAGATACTTTAAAAAGTGATCGTAAGGTGGATATTGTTTATCAAAGTATTCGAAAGATTATTGTAGAATTAGATGCAATTCCATTTGCAATCATTCCACCAATAACAAAGGAAAATGAAAAGTTAAATTCTATAGAACAGCAGGACTTAAATAGACTCTTAAAACTATGTGATGGATTTGTTTTTCAAGGAGGAGATGATTTTTATAACTATGATTTGTACATTGTAGATTATGCTTACAAAAATAATATTCCAAGTGTAGGAATCTGTTTAGGAATGCAACTGATGAGCGTTTATAAAAATGGCGTACTTGGAAAGTTAAATACAAATATGCATCATCAATTAAAGGATTATGTACATTCTGTTAAAATAAAAGAAGATTCTAAACTAGCTTCTATTTTAAAAATGACAGAATTGGAAGTGAATAGTAGGCATCATGAATATATTATTCAAACGGATTTGGAAGTAGTGGCAACTTCTACAGATGTTATAGAAGCAGTAGAGGATAAAAACAAAACCTTTTTTATTGGAGTGCAATGGCACCCAGAAGATATGATTGCATATGATGAAGTAATGAAGAGACTTTGGTCTGCTTTCATAGAAACTTGTAGGGAGTGTTCATATGAATCTAAAAGAAGTGATTTTGAAATGTAATGGGACCATTTTAAATACTGACAGTTCAATACCAGAAACATTTCATCGCATCAAAACTGATACAAGAGAGTTAGAAAAGGGAGATATTTTTGTTGCTTTAAAGGGGAAAAACTATGATGGACATCAATATATAGAAGAAGCGATTCAAAAAGGAGCAAGTGCTGTTATTGTTGAAGAAGAAATAACAAGTACCAATATTCCCGTAATAAAAGTAGCGGATACTTATCAAGCCTTATTTGATTTGGCGCACCTTTATTTAGAAACTTACCCAGTATTTGTAGTTGCAATTACTGGAAGTGTTGGAAAAACAACGACCAAAGAATTGATTGCGACTGTGTTAGAAAAAAAATATCGTGTTTTAAAAAGCAAAGGAAATAAAAACAATCGAATTGGAATTCCACAAACGATTTTTGAACTAAATAAAAATATAGAATGTTTGGTAGTAGAACTTGGAATGAACCATTTTCATGAAATTGATCAATTATCAGATTTAGTCAAACCAAACATTGCAGCTATTACGAATATTGGAAGTGCTCATATTGGGAATTTAGGTTCTAAAAAAAATATTTTAAAAGCCAAAATGGAAATCCTTTCAGGAATGGAGGGAG
>CANPBV010000036.1 GCA_947572405.1 uncultured Mycoplasmatota bacterium
CGGATCTTCTTCATTGATTTGATATGTAAATCCTTCTACTTTGTTTGGTTTTATTGCTGATACATTGATTAAGACCTCTTGTTCTTTTACATAATTTGTTTCTGGTTCTGTCATTGTGATCACTGGGGTCATATCTATTACTTCAACTGTTCTTGTTACACTTACTGTCTTTCCATCATTGGATGTTGTATAAGTGAGAATATAAGTCCCAATCTCACTGGTATCTATACTTTCTACAACCTCATCATTCTTTTTGATTTCAATTGTATATTCCAATTTTTCTCCCAATCTTGTTCTCGCTATGGCTCCTAATTCTATGTAAGGTTCATTTAAACCTACATAGATAATAGAATCTCCATTTAAAAAGATTCTTGGTTCTGATTTACTATGATCTGGTATTTTTCCATCTTCATTTGGTTTTATTACAATATCATCTTCTGGCCCATTTGCACAATATTCTTTATTACATATATTTTCTATATGGATAATCCCATCTCCATCTATATAAATAAATCCATTTCCATCAATCATACCATTGATTAATACTTCTTCATCCCTTGTTTTATCATTTACTGTAAGTAAAGTCAAATCCCTTTTTTCATAGAAATATTCTCTAGGTGCAATAAAAGAATCATCCGAATAATCTATCCTTACAGATTCTATTAATCCATCAATACTTCTTTCAAATGTTGACTTTGAACTTTTACGAATGGTCCCTATTACAAGTGGACTTACGATTAATGCGATCACTCCTATTATAACAATAACTACTAATAGTTCTATTAAGGTAAATGCCTTATTTTTCCTAAGCCCCCCCCCCCGGTTGCAATCAGCTAATCTCGTCATTTTTTATTACCTCTCTATTCTTTTTTATTTTATCAAACTATTTTTTCCTATTTTTATTTTGTAACTACTTTGCTACAAATATTCATTTCGTTTTACAAAAAATTTGACAAACATATACTATAGAAAAATCAATATAAAATACATACTATTTAAAATCCAAAATACCATTTTGTTCAATTCAACTCCAATATCTAAAAGCTTCAATTTTATAAATAACTTTACATAAATTTATCTATCATCTCTGCCACAAATGACTTATACTCTACCTCTGTACTTTCTTCTGCTTCTATTAAACAAAGAGGCGGAAATAATACACACCACCAGTTATCCCCTTCTCCACTTCCTAACGTAATTAACAAAGATTCATACATACCAGCATGATATGTAACCCCTTTATATTGTTTTTCTGGAAAATAATTTTGTCCAAAATGAACTTGATACGTTAAAGGATATTTTTCTGTTACCAATAATTGTTTTACTTTCGTTTCTATACTTGGAAGTTCTAATATTATTTTCTCCCTTGCTTCCTTACTCCCCTTGGTATCCTTTAAAAGATTATACATCTCCTTTTGGACCAAATCTCTGACTTTCCCTTTTACAGCTTGATCATATTCACTATTACTATTCGCTAAAACTCGTAATCTAATCGCATCATCTGGTATTAACTTTTCCGCACTCACATGTCCAACAACAACATAAAAAAGCAAAATAGCAAATATAAAAATAATTGTTTTTTTCATAAAAAAATCGTCCCTTCTATTTCTTTCTGGACGATTTTTTTTTATTTTATTCATTTATTTGTGATAAGTTTCATGATTTTGAATTTTATAGCACCGATACAATTGTTCTAATAATAAGATTCTAAATAACTGATGTGGAAATGTTAACTTAGAAAAAGACAAGGAAAAATTGGCCCTTTTCTTCATTTCCTCATGTAGACCATACGATCCTCCTATCACAAATACAATATTAGAATGTGATAAAAAAATGGATTCTATTTTTTCACTTAATTCTACAGAAGAAAGTTCATTTCCTCCTATATCCATTGTAATAACATAGTCTTTGCTATCAATTTGTTTGATTAATAAATTTTTTTCTTTTTCTAATATTGTAGGGATGTGATCTCCTTCAAAGTCTGTTACTTCTACAATAGAAAGTTTTGTATATTTTGATAATCGCTTCTGGTACTCCTCTAAAGCTTCCCTCCAATATTTTTCTTTCATCTTTCCAACACATAGTATTTTTATCATACTTCAATCACATCCGTACGTTCATTCTGCTTGGCAATATAGATAGATTCTACTTCTTTTTGATGTTTTAACAACGTTTGTTCTAATGTTTCTAAAGCCTTTTCTGGAGTATTATTCTCTTCACTCAAATGGATTAAAATAATTTTCTTTGTTTTTTCTCCCATAAAATTGGCTACATAATTAGAACAATCTCTATTGGATAAATGGCCAATATCCCCTAATATTCTCTGTTTTACATGATAAGGATAACTTCCATTCATTAACATTTCTACATCATGATTACTTTCAATGATATATAAATCTTTATTTTTCAGTTTATTATGATTTTTGATATTAATATATCCTGTATCCGTAATATATACTATAGACGTATTTCTACTTGATAAGATATATCCGTTTGAATCAGGTGCATCATGAGAGGTTTTAAAAATTTCTATATTTAAATCATCCATTTCAAAATTGCGATCAACTATTTCATAATTCAGAATTGGAAACATCGTTTTTAATTCTTCGTATATTACAGAAGTCAAATACAGCTTTACTTGATATTTCTTTATGAAAATTCGGATACCGCTAATATGATCTGTATGGGTATGGGTAATTAAAATTCCTTTTATATCGTGTGGATCAATCCCGATATCTTTTAACTTTTTTTCTACATGCAAAGAGGTAGTACCTATATCGATTAAAAGCTTGGTTTTCTCTGTTTCAATATAGGTACAATTTCCCTTTGAACCACTTGCTAATACACAGATTTTCATTAATAGAAGTTAAGCGGGTTTTGAGATCTACTACCATTTCGATATGGAAATCCATACCAAATTCCAAAATGAACATGTGGTCCTGTTGCCCATCCTGTATCTCCTACTAATCCTATTTTTGATCCACGTGCTACTCCTTGATCTTTTTGAACGAGTATTTTTGACATATGACCATAATAAGTATAATACCCATTGTTGTGATTAATAATTACATAATTACCATTCATATAATTATAACTTGCTACTTCTACTGTTCCGTTATTAGCAGCATAAATTGGAGAGCCATATCCCGTTCCAGCAATATCAACAGCATCATGTAATTCACGTTGTCCATTAATTGGATTAATTCGCCAAGCATAATAAGATGTAATCGTCCAACCACTATTTGTTGGCCAATACCAAGAAGTTAGTGAACCAACAGATGGAATATAATGAGTTCCTCTTCTGATAACTTCATTAATAGGAGCCTTTAAGATCTCTTTTCCTTTTGGTTCAATGTAGTTAATTTCTCCATTCACATATTTCATATTTTGCGAAACACGATCTAATCCCTTTTCTCCTTTGGTTTCTACAAATTCTTCCCCTAGCATCATATCATCATCTTGTATAATTTCCTGTCCATAATTACTTTCATGGTCTTCTACCGAATACACAATTTTTACAACACTAAGTTGGGGATTCGTAATACCTATTACAACTTCTTGATTGGGATATAACAAACTATTTTCACTTGTAAATTCTGGATTTGATATTAGAAATTCTCCAACACTAATCCGATTATTGAAAGCAATTTTATCAATTGTATCTCCCATTTGAACAATATATTTTTTTGTTGAACTATCTTTTCCAAATACCAAATCATGCGTTAAATCTGTAGCAGAAGTATAAATTTCTTCAGTAACGGGAATTTTCATTTCTTTAATTGTTTTATCCCCATCAATATAAATATCAGTAATAATACTTCCAGTTGTATCAATTGGGATCTGTAAATCATTTTTATAAGTTTCGTATTGTTCTTCCCCAACAAATATTTTGATTGTTTCTTCCGCTGCTTCTCTAAATATTTCTTCATTCAATACATAATATCTATTAATTTTTTCTTCTGTTTTATTTTCTTCCTCTGCTGAAGCGACAGTTTGCCTAACTGTTACTTGATAGCCCTTAATTGTAAAAGGTCTTTCCTCTTTTATTTTATTATAAATAGTTTTTACAGAATCTACTTTTTTATCATAAGTTGTTATTTTTTTTATTTCTAGCCCATCAGGGGCATATACATTGTCTACATTATATTTTCGTTTAATCTGACTGCCCTCTTCATCAATATAGCGTTCTAAAGCTTTTCTTGATTTAATTACTCCAATCACTTCATCATCAAGATATACTTGATAATAGGCGTTTGGTTCACTTAAATTTTTATAATTAAATCCTAATAAGAAAACAGAACTACCTATTAAAATACATGTCATTATAATTCCAAATTTTTTCAAGTTTTCCACCTACTATTCTTCTCTATTTGTCATGTTGACAAATGTACTGGTATTTCTTCTAAAAATCAAATCGATGGTAGTTGTTGGCCCATTACGATGTTTCGCAATAATAAATTCACTTTTACTTGTATTTTCATCAATGGAAACCTGTTTTGTATAATAATCATCACGATATAAGAATGCTACAATATCAGCATCTTGCTCAATGGAACCAGACTCTCTCAAATCACTTAATAGTGGTCTTTTATCGTCACGACTATCAACACTACGGGAAAGTTGGGCCAAAGCAATCACAGGGATTTCAAGTTCCATTGCTAGTGTTTTTAAGGAACGAGAAATTTCAGATACTTCTTGTTGTCTATTTCCAGCATATCTTACAGAACCACTGATCAATTGCAAATAGTCGATGATTACAATTCCTAAACCATCTTCTGAACTTGCCAATCTTCTACATTTTGCGCGAATCTCACTCATAGTCATTCCTGGGGTATCATCCATAAAAATTTTGACATCGGATAATCTACTAATTGCTTCATTAACCCTTTTCCAATCATCATGTTCTAAACGTCCTGCAGAAAGCTTTCGCCCATCGATTTGTCCAACTGAAGATAGCATTCTTGTTGCAAGTTGTTCTGCTCCCATTTCCATATTAAATAGAGCTACGCTTGTATTATTTGCTTGTGCGATATTAACTGCTAAATTCACTGCCATTGCTGTTTTTCCCATTGCTGGTCGTGCAGCTATAATAATTAATTCATTCGAATGAAGCCCACTTGTGACCTTATCCAAATCATAAAATCCAGTTGCTAATCCTGTTACTTCTCCTTTATGTTTTGACAATTTATCCAAATTCGCCTGGGTCTTTAATAAAACTTCTTGTAGAGTTCTAAATTCTGACCCCTTTCTCGTTTTTACAACACCTAAAATTCTTCGCTCTGCATTATCCAATATTTCACTTAAATCTTCACTTGCATTATATCCATTTGTAACAATTTCAGTAGCTTCCTGTATCAATCTTCTTAAAATTGCTTTTTCACTAACAATATTAATATATTCATCAACATTAGCTGCCGTTGGAACACTGTTAATAACTTCCATTAAATATTCGACATCACCGATTTGTTTTAACCATCCCCGGTTAGATAACTCATCTGTTACAATCGTTAAATCAATAGGTACATTTTTTTCTAACAATTCACTAAATACTGTAAATATTTTAGCATGTGCGTCTAAATAAAATAAATCACTGTTTAACGATTCTACTCCCTTTTGGAGCGCATATTTTGACAAAAACATAGAACCTAGTACAGACTGTTCTGCATCTAAGTTATGTGGCATCACTTTTTCTGCCATATTATCACCTTATTTCTGTTTTACCAACTTTATTTTTACAGTTGCGATTACTTTTTTATGTAATATAATCTTTATCTGATGAACACCTAAACTAGTTAACCCACTATCTATTTCAATTGCCTTTTTATCAATTTCATAACCAAGACGTTTTAATTCTGAAACAATTTGTTTTGAACTGACACTTCCAAAAACACGATCTTGTTCCCCTGTTTTTACAGGTATTTCAACAGTTATTTTTTCCAATTTTTGTTTTAATTGTTCACAGTCTTTCAATTTTAAATTTTCCTGTAATTCCGCTTCTGCTTGTTCTTTTTTTAAACGATTAACCCCAGTATTAGTTGCTTGAACGGCATAACCATTTTTTATTAGAAAATTCATTCCATATCCATCTTTAACTTCTTTTATTTCCCCCTTTTTACCTTGATTTTTCACATCTTTCAAAAATATTACTTTCATATTTTCACCTCTAATTCACAATTTTTAAAATTTTATCTTTTACTTCAATTATAGTTTTATTGAATAATTGGGCTGCGGCATCTGTTAAATGTCCTCCCCCTCCTAAAGCACTCATAATTTCTTCCACATTCACATTTCCTAATGATCTTGCACTTACTCCTATAATATTTTTTCCCAATCTTCCGATCGTAAAAGAGGCTTCTACTTTATCAAATTGTAATAATTGTTCCGCTATTTCGGCTAGATCTTTCGGAGTATAAATAGAGTCATCCATAATACAAAGGGCCATATTCTCATTAATCATTTCACTTTTATTCACAAAATAACTTCTTTTCAAATAAGCTTCTTTTGTTTCTTTTAACAGTTCTTGTTTTAAAATTGAATTTGCCCCCATAGAAGTTAGCATTGCTGCTGCCTCGTATGTTTTCTCTGTTGTTTTTAGTTTATAATTACTGGTATCAATTTCCATTCCCGTTATCATAATAGTTGCGATTACTGGATTTACGTTTTTATTTAGGTATTTTAAATAATATACCATGAATTCTGTAACACTAGAAATACTAGAATTAATATAAGAAAGTTCGGTCTCTTTAATATAATTAGTTCCTTTGATATGGTGATCCAATATAATTACATGTTTACTATTTTCTAATAGTTTTTTACTTTCTACCATTTCCGCTTTATGTACATCTAGTATAATCAACAAAGAATTTTCCATCTGTTTTTGCAAGACTGTTGTTTCTTTTGTAAGATTCACTTCTATCTTATTTTTTTGTAATAATTCATACATTTTTACAACAGATCTATCTTTTTGCTCTTCTGCATCAATAATATAACATTCCTTTTTAAAAGAGGTTATAATTTTATACAAACAAATAGATGCCCCCAATCCATCTAAATCTGGATTTTTATGTGTCATAATATAAATGATATCATATTTCTTTATAGTTTCTGTTAATGTATGAAAAACATCTATCATAGTTTCACCTCTTTATCTCAAAAATATTATACTATAAATTATGTTCTATGTCTTTAGAAAAAGAAAAGAAAATAAGGTTTCCCTATTTTCCGATTATTTTTAAATACATATCATGGATTTTTTTTAACCGATGATGCAAACCAGATTTTGTGATTGGCCTTCCCGTTTCGATACTAATGATTTCACTTAATTCTTGTAAGGAAGCCTCTGGATATTTTTTTCGGTATTTTGCCACTTCTTTTACTTTATCATCTAATAATTCAAATACATCAGCTTTTTCTAATTTTTCTATTTGTTTCACTTGCAAAGAAGCCGCCATAATCATTTTATCTACATTGGCTTGTTCGCAATTATTCAGTCGATTGGTCATATTTTTATGATCTCTATAAATACGAATATCTTCATAGTATAAAAGGGCATTGGTAGCATTCATAATTCTTAAAAAATCACCAATTTTTTCGGCTTCTTTCAAATACACCATATATTTATTTTCTCGCTTAATATATTTGGCATTCAAATAAAAATGATTTAGAATTTTGCAAACAAATATTGCATATTTTTCGCTATCCACTAAAAACTCTAAATGATATCTTGATTTCTTTGGATCATTAATGCTCCCAATGGCTAAAAAAAGGCCTCTTAAATATGCTTTTTTTAAATCATTATCAGCAATAATATAATCCTTTGGAGCATCCAAATATATTTCTTCTTCTGTCAAACTTAAGTCATCTAGAATGAAATGTTTTTTATAAGTAGACTCTAACATATAAATGAAATTTTTGTTATAATTATAACCTTTTCGAACGGTTATTTTTGAAGTTACTCCATATATATCTTTTAAAAGTCCAAATACTCTTCTAGCAACGTTAGAATTTTCCGTACTAATGCGAATGAAATTCTCTTTATAGTCTCCAATGTTTCTAATAATTGCAGACAATTCTGCTATATTTTCTGTTTCAATTGCATCTAATTTACTTACTTCATTTTTTACTGTACTTGTAAATGACATTTAAACATTCATTAAATATGCGAAAATATGAAATGCCAAACGGTTCACATTATGTCTTAAATATTCCCCATTGATACTAGTAAAATCGTGGGCTACTATTTCAAGGCCCAATTTTTCTAGTTCTTCTTTATCAAATAAAACTGGGTCTTTCTGTTCCATTGTTTCATATTTTCTACATAATTCTTCTTCTATTTCGCCATTATTAGCAATTAAAACATCTACTTTTCTCTTTTTTAAATATTGATTTAATAATTTTACATGATCGCTTGCTTTAAAGTCATCTGTTTCCCCTGGCTGAGTCATCATATTACAAACGTACATAATTTTAGCTTTGGTTTTGGCTAAAGCTTCGATCATTTCTTCACAGATCAAGTTTGGAATAATACTCGTAAATAGACTTCCCATACTCAGTATAACCAAGTCTGCTTCTCTTACTGCTTTTAAAGCCTTTGGACATACTTTAGGTTCTTTTAAATAATAAACTTCTTTGATTACTTGATGTGATTCTGTAATATGATGTTCCCCTTCTATGATACTTCCATCTTTCATTCTCCCAACTAAAGTAACATTTTCTTCCGTTAATGGCAATACCGTCCCTTTTAAATTTAATACTTTTCCTATCGATTCAATACCATCAGACATATTGCCTGCTACTTCTTGCATAGCTGTTAAAAGAAGATTTCCTAAAGCATGCCCATTTAAATCGCTTGTTGTATTAAAACGATAATTTAATAATTTCCCAAAAAGTGGTTCTGTTTCAGAAAGGGCCACTAACACTTGCCTTATATCTCCCACAGCTGGTATGTTAAATTCTTCTCTTAATCTTCCTGTACTTTTTCCATCATCACAGACAGAAACAATCGCCGTAATATCAATTGGATATTGCTTTAGCCCGCGTAATAAAGTGGACATTCCTGTTCCTCCACCTAATACGACAATTTTCTTATTCATTTTACCATCCCCATATCATTATACTACAATTTAAATAATAATAAAACTAATAGAAAAAAGAGATCTTACCTATTAGACCTCTTCCTTAATTATAGTCCGCCTCCTACAGAGGCCTCCTAGCCTTTCCTTTTTATTATATAGAAAGATTATATTCTTGTAAATATATTTGGTAGAATTTGTCAAAAAACTTTTTCCTTCTGTTCCTCTTCTCTTTTAGTCTTCAATAATTCTTGTTGAATCGCTGATAAATATTCAATTGCTTGTATTGGTGTAATGGTATTAAGATCTAAGGATTCTAAGGCCAACAAGCCATCCAACTGAGAAATAAATGTTGAATCCAGTTTTTTATCTGCTTTTAAATCAATTACTTCTACTTCTTTTCCATTCTCCTTTAGCCTTCTCAAATATTTTACTTTGGCACTTTCTGGGAATCCACATTTCATAACTCTATCATTCAGAGGAACACATTTTAATTTGGTCAGATTACTCATAGCAACTGCATCTTCTCCGAGAAAAATATAAAATAAGCCTGCTTTTATCAAATACATTTTATTTGGATCTTCTCTTTTTAATTCTAAATATCTCGTATATAGCTTACTCAAAATATCACCTCTTAAAAAGCAGCACTCATCAAAAGTACTGCTTGCTAAAATTACTATCTTTAGTATATAGTGTTTTCCTATTGCTGTCAACGTTCTGTTAATATTGCAATCATTTTTTTCACTTTTAATATTTTACAATATTTCCTATAATTGTTTTCCTGAGCATCAAATGTTTTAATTTTTACTACATTAGTAAAAATCATATAACTAATTTGTTTCTTCTCTAGATCTTTTAAATTATTCCAAAACCTTAAATCTTGTAATAGTTCTTTATCTTGATCACATGAAAAATAACGATTTTTTTCATTAAATAATACCAAATAGTTTTTATGTTTTCGCTTAATAAAATCATATCTTGTTTTCAAACTCATTTATATACCTCCTGAAAGTAAAACGTATTTTACTTTCTATATATACCTTCTTCTGGACATAGTCCAAGGATAAATGATGTCCTTTAAAATTCTCTATTACAACCTTAATCATAATATCTCATTACATGCTTAAAGGGCTGGGCGCACACCATTGCTGTTGTTCGCGTTGTTGTTGACATTCCCGTTCGTAAACACAATGAACACGTTGTTCGAGTTGTTGCTATTAGGAGTGTACTTTTTTATTTACATTTACCCCTTTTTATTCATTCCATATTCATATCTCTTATATACCCTCTTGAAAGCAAAACGTATTTTACTTTCTATATATACTTTCTTCTGGACATAGTCCAAGGATAAATGATGTCCTTTAAAATTCTCTATTACAACCTTAATCATAATATCTCATTACATGCTTAAAGGGCTGGGCGCACACCATTGTTGTTGTTATTCGCGTTGTTGTTGCCAACATTCCCGCTCGTATTCACAATGAACACGTTGTTCGAGTTGTCGCTACGAGGAGTGTACTTTTTTATTTACATTTATCCATTAAACCAATATCGTTCCACAATTCTTCTGGTTTTTTCTTTACTTCCTTGATATGTATGAAGAAAATTATTGATACTGCTAAAAGCAGTTTCAAAACTTATTTTATTTTGCTTATATAAATAATTAATCTCTTTCACTCTTTTTTTCATACGAGTGATACTTTCCCTTTTCAGTGTCATTATCGTTTTTTTATTATATACTCTAAAACGATAGCCTAAAAATTCAAATCCTTCATTGCTACTATAAATTTTTGTTTTATTTTTATTCAATGTTAATTTATAATCTTCTTTTAAAATCTGTTCTATTTCTTTTAAACAATTTTCTAAATGCTTTTTATCAGGATCGATTAACAAAAAGTCATCCATATATCTTACATAATGTTTAATATGAAAATCATGTATTATCTTATGATCTAATGCGTTTAAATAAAAAATTGATAAAAATTGGCTACACATATTCCCTATTGGTAAACCTTTTCCTGCTTCATAATATGGAATTTTATCAATTTCTTGTTTTCTATCAGATCTAGATAATTCCCTTTCTTTCAAAAACCTTATGCTATCATTAATATAAGGACAATTTGTACTATCAATTATCGATACTACATATTGATATTCAAAATCATCTAAATGATTTTTTAACATTTTTTTCAATATTGCATGATCTATGGTATAAAAATATTTACTAATATCAATTTTTAGAATATAAAATTTATCGTATCTTTTATTTTTTTCTAAAAATTTTTTTACATAATTTATGCCAGCCTGAGTTCCCATATTCTTTCTGGTTGCCACATTTCTATCATCTAGAAATTTTGTTAATTTTGGCATCAATACATATCTGGTGAAATAATGATTGATAACCTTATCTCTCATAGCCAAGGACATTACAACCCTATATTTAGGATGCTTAATTAAAAATATATTATATCTCCCACCATTGTAATCGGAGTCTTGTAATGCCTTATAAATGTGTTGAATATTTTGCATTTTATTTTTTTCAAATTGATATACCTTTCTTTTGTTTTTTGTATTTTTAGATACTTCATTTTCATACACATGTAACACTCTACGATATATCTTGTTCTCTTGCATTTCTCCA
This sequence comes from uncultured Mycoplasmatota bacterium, assembly GCA_947572405.1. Taxonomy (GTDB): domain Bacteria; phylum Bacillota_I; class Bacilli_A; order RF39; family UBA660; genus MGBC102946. The sequence goes on from CANPBV010000036.1 coordinate 11,713, forward strand.
CTGATATACCATTTTTGAAAGATGTAACAATTCATTACTTTTTTTCTGACATAACTTTTCACTAATATACTTTTTCTTATAACTTTTTTTTAAATAAAAATCTAACATACTAATTTTGCTTAAAATCCTATTTTGATAATATTTCTTTTTTTCCAAGTCCTCCTCTATATTAGCCTGATATATATACTCTAATATATCTAAAGAATCTGAATGTAATCTATTTTTTGTTACCATTTCTTTGTTAGGATAATTAATAATAATTTCATCTAAAGAAAGAATAAATTGCTTCATATATTTAACAATTAAAAATTTATCATTGGAAAACATAATCTTCTATTATCTTTAATAATTCATCTACTTCATTTTCCTTGAGTTCCGTTATTCGCTCGTAGATAAAGTTAGATCTTTGTTCCCTCTCATATAATTTTTTTCCTTTCCCTACAAAGAAATTGTATTTATTTTTCTTTTTAAAATCCCTTTTTATCTCTTCTTTTCCTTCTACAATATAACTCACATAATTCTCTTCTAAACAATTAATAACTTTGTTATATGCACTCAAAGGAAACCCAGCTTTTTTGTTTTTTACGTTATAGTGAAATAAATAAAATAAAACATAAGCGTCATCATTGTATGCACTATAAAATCCACCAAGTTTTTTTAGTGTTACACAGTTTTCCATGCTTTTACCCCTTTCCAAACTATATGCAACTAAAATCATACAACTCAAAACACACTACTAATTATATTATTTTTATTTTCTCACCTTCCTACTTTTCATTATAAATAATTTTTTAGATAAATCAGTTTTTTGCCCCGTTTGGTTTCCATGAAAATTTTATTTCCTATAGAAGTTACTAGTCGCCTAGAAGCGTTGCACTTCTTTGGCGACCCACTCCCCCTAAGTTTTAATTTCACGATTTTATTTATTTTATTCAACTTTTCTTTTGAAAAAGAAGCACAAAACAATTGTACTTCTCTTCTTATTTATCTTATCTATTGGTTTTGGTACTTGCTTGTCGTCTAGAAGCGTTGCGCTTCTTTGACGACTCCTACTTCCACTACATTCCTAGTGTATATGGATTACTTGCTGTTCCATTCCCCCCTGTTATTACTACATTGGATTTTAGATACATAACTGGTCTCACCCATAGTCCATTTACATCTACAGCCTGATCTTGAATATATCCACTTGTCCCCACAAAGAACACGTACCATTTACTATCATTCGTAGCTGTAATAGTCCACTGTGCGTATGTCCTATTCAATAACCAGTTTGTATTAACACATTGTGTTTTTGCATTTCCTGTATTCCAAACACTCAGTCCCAAACTATCGCATACATTTCCACCATTGGTAGCATAAGCATAATCGCTTGGGTACATAAGACCTACATTATTTCTACTAAATATTCCATTGTCACCATATACTTTTTCACTATTCTCATACTCATACATTTTTGCTCTTAGTGGACCTGCCATGTGTTCTGGACCTCCCAATCTCCACACTTTATGGTTCTCTACCATTGTCTTATATGTCGGAGATATTGTATTCCAATATCCTTTATTCAACTCTTTTGCTACTGTAGAATTAAACCATGCATTTGGGCGACTTGCATCTTGTTCATTCCACTTAATTTTAAGATAACAATATCCTTCCTGTGAAAAGCTTCCCCAATATATTATTTTCATTTGTCCATTAAATACCCCAATGATTCTATATGCTTCTCCATTAAATGATACATAGTTATTTGGGTTTGCTCCTTGGTACCGATATCCCCCTACTACGTTTGGCAGTCCTACATTGGTTGCTAGCTGGCTTCCACTCATACTTGGATT
>CANPBV010000037.1 GCA_947572405.1 uncultured Mycoplasmatota bacterium
TTCTATCAAACTATTTTTTTTTATCCCCATTTTGTAACTATTTTGATACAAATATCTAAAAAGTTCAATTATAGATAATTTGTCAGATAATATCATCATTTAACTCGAACAACCATACTTCACTCATATAATGTTTGTTCTATGATGGGTATATAAAAAGAACAATATTCGAATTGCTCTATACACTCATTAATTCTGTTTCTTTTTCTTTAAATTTTTCATCTATGATTTTATTATATTTGTTAATTAATTCTTGTACATCTTCTTGACCTGCTTCTTTATCATCTTCTGGAATTTCTAACTTTTTGATATCATTATTCGCATCTTGACGAATATTACGGAGTGCGATTTTTGCCTCCTCTGCAATTGTTTTGGCCTGTTTTACATATTCTCTTCTTGTTTCTTCTGTAAGTGCTGGAATATTTAAAATTATCACTTCACCATTATTATTTGGTGTTAGTCCAATATTGGCTTCATAAATTCCCTTTTCAATAGCTCCTAAACAACTTCTATCAAATGGTTTAATCATAAGCTGTCTCGCTTCTGGAATTGAAATTGTCGCTAACTGTTTTAATGGAGTATCACTTCCATAATAAGACACCTCTATATTATCCAAAATTGCTGGATTCGCTCTTCCTGCACGAATATTTACAAATCTTTTTTCCATATTTTCAATTGATGACTTCATCCGCATTTCTGTTTCCATTAATATATCATTCATAATATAACCCTCACATTTCTAGTTTTATTATATTATAAATGTGCGGAAATATCAACATAAAATAAAAGATTAAGATTGCTCCTAATCATCTATTTCTAGAAAAATATTTTTTTATTTTTCGAATTAACTTTCAAATATATTCACGGATTTTTTTAAACTCACTACCATCTTCTAAGTCTGTTTTTTGTAATTGTTCAAATAATTTCTTTTGTTCTTTCGATAACTTCTTAGGAGTAATTACTTTAATGATCACATACATATCACCTTTTCGACTACTATGAATATGCTCTACACCTTTTCCTTTTAGTCGATACTTGTCTCCTGTCATGCATCCAGCATCAATTGTTAGTTTTACAGTTCCATATAAAGTTGGAACATCTTTTTTGCACCCCAATACAGCATCTGCAATTGTGATTGGAAGTTCCAAATAAATATTATCTTCTTCTCTTTCAAAGATTGGATGAGCTTTTACATTAAATTCAATGTAAACATCTCCATTTGGTCCACCATTACTCCCTGCATTTCCCTTTCCTGCCAACCTTAGTTGATTTCCAGTATCAACCCCTGCTGGAATGGTCACTTCTAAATCGACATTTCGTTTTGCTTTTCCTGAACCCTTACATTGATTGCAAGTAGTTTCATAACTTTTTCCTTTCCCCTTACAATTTGGGCAAGTCGATTTTGTCATAAAAGCACCAAATAAGGTTCTTTGTTCAGATGTTACCTGACCACTTCCATGACATGTTGGACACGTTTTTTCTCCATGCCCACCTTTTCCAGAACATTCTTTACAATCCTCAACAACATCTAAATTTACTGTTTTTTTGGTTCCAAATACAGCTTCTTCAAATGTTAAATTCATACGAATTAATGAATCTGCACCTTTTCTAGCTCTAGAAGAAGAACCTCCCCCAAAACCAAATCCACCAGAGAATCCACCACCGAACAGATCGCTAAAAATATCAGAAAAATCAAATCCCGAGAAGTCAAACCCTCCGCTTCCACCTGGGCCTCCTTGGAATGCTGCGTGACCATACTGGTCATATTGCTGACGTTTCGAAGCATCACTTAAAACCGCATAAGCCTCTTGCGCTTCTTTAAACTTTTGCTCTGCATCTGGTTCTTTACAAACATCTGGATGATATTTTTTTGCAAGTTTTCTAAAGGCGCTTTTTATTTCAGCATCGGTTGCTGATTTGTTAACACCCAACACTTCATAATAATCTCTTTTTTCCATATTACTTCACTTCCTTTTACTCATATAAAGCTTTTAATTCTTGGAGTTTTTGTTCAAAAACAGTAAGTGCTTTTTCTATTGGTTCTGTAGTTGTCATATCAACCCCTGCTCGTTTTAAAATTTCTAAAGGATAATCGCTTCCTCCACTTGATAAAAATTCTAAATATCTTTCTTTTGCTCCTTCTACTTCATTCAAAATATCATATGCTATCGCAATCGCACTTGATAATCCTGTTGCATATTTATATACATAAAAAGAACTATAAAAATGTGGAATTCTTGCCCATTCATACCGAATTTCATTATCGCTAATAATATCTGGGCCATAATAAAGTTGATTTAATTCATAATAGGTAGTACTAAATTCTTGTTCCGTGAGAGGTACTCCATTAGATTCTTTTTCGTGCATCAACATTTCAAATTCAGCAAACATCGTCTGACGATAGATTGTTGTTCTTACCTTGTCTAAGAATTCTGTTAAATACAAAATTTTTTCTTCTTTGGTTTTCGCATTTCTATATAAATAATCATTTAATAAGACCTCATTCACTGTAGAAGCTATTTCCGCTAGAAAAATAGGATATCCATGATTTACAAAATTTTGGTGTTTATTAGAATAGTAAGAATGCATAGAATGACCAAGCTCATGCGCCATTGTGCTAACAGAATCAATTCTATCATCATAATTGAGTGATAGATAAGGATAAGAGTCATAGGTCCCCCAACTATAAGCTCCTGATTTTTTTCCTCTATTTGGATAAACATCAATCCATTTTTCAGTAAAAGCTTTTTGTAAATCTTGTATATATTCTGTTCCTAATGGTTTTAAAGCTTCTAAAACTATTTCTTTTCCTTCTTCAAATGGAATTTGTTTTGGTTTTTCTTTGATTAAATCTGCATAAATATCATACATATGCATTTCTTCATAGCCTAATATTTGCTTTCGAAGTTTTATATAATCATATATACTATTGAAATGCTCATGTACTGTATCAATTAAATTGTGATAAACAGAAATATCAATATTATCATGAAATAAACTCATTTTTAAAGGACTATCATAGTTTCTAACTTTGCTATAAAAGAAATTTTCCTTGATTTGTCCTTTTAAAGTTGCCGCGATCGTATTTTTAAAATTTCCAAAATATTTGTACATAGCTTTAAAAGCTTCTTCTCTCACTCTTCTATTATCACTTCCAACATAATATCCATAATTACTATTGGTAAGTTCTACTTCTTCATGGTTTTCATCTTGGACGGTTCCTAAATTGATATCTGCATTATCCAAATTATAGAAGACATCATCACAGGCTCCAAAAGCATTAGAAGCGGCCGCAATAATTGCTTCTTCTTTTTTATTTAGTGTATGCTCTTGATAACGAAATATGGATTCCAAAGCAAAACGATATTCTTCTAATTCTTTTCTTTCACTAATGTATCCAAGTACAACATCATATGAACAACTTAAAATTTCTGGGCGTATAAAAGCCAATGCTTCATTTACATCATCATTCAATGTTTCCGTTTTCATTTTTAGATTCTGTGCTTGCGTATTGGTTGTATCTTCATCACAAAACATATGTGCATATACATAAATTTGCTCTAAAACTCTATCTAGTTCATCACTTGTTTTCAAATAAGAAAGTAAAGATGTACTGGAATCCATAATATGTCCTTGCATATTTTGAATTTGATCTTTTTTTTGTATTACTTCTTGATATAATTCATCAAAGCTTTTTGCTTCTACCATTTTTTCTAAATTCCATTTATATTTATTATCAATTTCTGAACGCTTTTTTACTGTTTTTCCCATAGTTTCTCCTTATCCTTAAGAAAGTTCTAGTTTCCTAGAACTTCTTTTTATTTTTCTTCAAATTCAGCATCTACTACATTATCATCTTTTTTATCAGAGGTTTGTTCTTCACTATTATTTTCATTTGCTTGAGCTTGTTTTGCTGCTTCTTCATAAACTTTTGTTGCAAAAGCCATAGCAGTTTCATTTAATTTTTCTTTTTTTGATTTAATATCTTCTAAGTCATCTTTTTCTAATGCTTCTTTTAAATCTTTCATTTCTGCTTCTGCTTTTTCTTTATCTTCACTACTTACTTTATCACCAAGATCTTTTAATGCTTTTTCAGTTGCGAAAATAGTTTGTTCTGCTTCATTACGTAAATCGGCTTCTTCTTTTCTCTTTTCATCTGCTTCACGATTTGCTTCCGCTTCTTTTACCATTTTGTCAATTTCATCATCACTTAAATTTGTAGAAGCTGTAATTGTAATAGATTGTTCTTTGTTTGTTCCTAAATCTTTTGCTTTTACATTCACAATACCATTGGCATCAATATCAAATGTAACTTCGATTTGAGGTACTCCTCTTGGAGCTGCTGGGATGTTGGTTAATTGGAAATTTCCAAGTGTTTTGTTATCAGCTGCCATTGGTCTTTCTCCTTGTAGGATATGAATATCTACAGCGGGTTGATTATCTGCGGCAGTTGAGAATACTTGAGATTTGCTAGTTGGAATTGTTGTATTTCTTGGAATTAATACAGTGCATACTCCACCTAGTGTTTCAATACCAAGTGAAAGTGGTGTAACATCTAATAATACGATATCATTAACATCTCCTGTTAGAACTCCACCTTGAATAGCTGCTCCCATTGCTACTACTTCGTCTGGGTTTACTTCTTTACTTGGTTCTTTTCCTAATTCTTTTTTTACTAATTCTTGTACCATTGGAATACGAGTAGAACCACCAACTAATAATACTTTATCAATATCTTTTGAAGTCAAGTTAGCATCTTTTAAGGCTTTACGAACTGGTTCCATAGTAGATTCTACTAAATCACGAATCAAGTCTTCAAATTTTGCTTTTGATAAATTTAAATTTAAATGAAGTGGTCCATCTTCCCCTTGAGATAAGAATGGAAGTGAAACTTCTGTAGAACTCATACCACTTAAATCTTTCTTTGCTTTTTCAGCTGCTTCTTTTAATCGTTGCATAGCCATAGAATCTTTATGTAAGTCTACCCCATTTTCTTTTTTGAATTCGTCTGCTAAGTATTCCATAACACGATTATCAAAGTCATCTCCACCTAAGTTGTTATTTCCACTTGTTGATTTTACTTCAAATACGCCATCGCCAGTTTCTAGGATAGAAACGTCAAATGTTCCTCCACCTAAATCGAATACCAAAATCATTTCTGATTTTTCTTGTTTATCTAATCCATAAGCAAGAGCTGCTGCTGTTGGTTCATTGATAATTCTTTCTACTTCTAATCCAGCAATTTTACCAGCATCTTTTGTTGCTTGACGTTGTGCATCATTAAAGTACGCCGGAACTGTAATAACTGCTTTTGTTACTTTTTCCCCTAAATAAGCTTCTGCTGTTTTCTTAAGGTCTTCTAGTACCATTGCACTAATTTCTTGTGGTGTATATTTTTTATCACCTACTTCAAATTTATGATTGGTTCCCATTTTCCTTTTGGCACTTGATACTGTGTTTGGATTTGTCATTGCTTGGTTTTTTGCTTTAATACCAACAATTCTTTCCCCATCTTTTTTAAATGCTACAACAGATGGAGTTGTTCTAGAACCTTCTGGATTGGCAATTACCTTTGTTTCTCCCCCATCATATACACATACACAACTATTTGTTGTTCCTAAATCAATACCTATAATTTTACTCATATTTATCACCTTTCTCTTTCTGGCAAATTCATTGCCCATTCTTCTAATATTTTGCAATATTTTTCTTTTTCTTGTTCAAATTCTGTTCGACTTTTATAATTACCAGAAGCATTAAAATAATGAATTGCATGAGATAAACTGGTCTTCTCTCCTAATTCTTCTATTTTATATCCTTCTGGAATATTAGAAAATTCATATTTATTTTTAAACAAAATATAAATTCCTGTAATCATTTTTTCTTTTGGATATGAAACATCATATTCTTTTATTTCATAATGACTTTCACAACTAGCTAAAGTATAATATCCTAATTTATTTAGTTTTGAAATGATTTTTGCCATCATTGGATCACAGCTAAATACTTTAGGATGTTCTTCATAAATTTCAAATGTTTCTTTTTCTATAAAATAACATCGATCCATTTATTCACTCACTTTAACCATAGCCGGTCTAATCACTCTATCTTTATATAGATATCCTTTTTGTAATACTTCAATAATCATTCCTGGTTCTATTCCTTCTACATGAGCGGTCATAACAGCTTGATGATAGGTAGGATCAAATGGTTTATTGTTACCATCAATGGCTTTAATTTCATATTTTTCTAAAATGTTTACAAAATTGCAATAAATCATTTTAAATCCTTCTAAGAATTTTGAAAGTTCATCATCTAAGTTTTCATCGTCGAAAGCAATAGCTCTTTCAAAATTATCCACAGTAGAAAGCATGTCTTTAATCATATCTTCTCCAGAATATTTTAGTAAACGACTAATTTCATCATCTTTTCTTTTTCTGTAATTGATAAAATCTGCTTTGCTTACTAACAATTTATTTTCCAAATCTTTATTAGCCTCTTTTAATTCTTCTATTTCCTTTTCTAATTTATTCATTTTTTTATTTTTTCCAAATAGTTTTTTATCTTCTGCTGGATTACATTCTCCGTGTTCACATTGGCAAGCGTTCTCATGATTTTGGCATTCACATGTTTCTTCTGCGTTTTCATGAGCGCAATTTCCACACCCGCAAGTTTCGTTTTCTAATGTTTCCTTTTCTTCCATCTTATACCTCCTTTTTGACATTATATCCCTATGTTTTGTTTAATATAGTCGAGTAATGCAATCACTCGATCATATTCCATTCTTTTTGGCCCTATTAGAGCAATTGTCCCTTCTTCTCCACCGAGTGAATATTTGGTCTTAATCACAGTAACATCATCATCAAATGCGTTTTCACTACCAATATAAATATTAATTCCATTGTCTTCTTCTTTGATACTATTAATCATACTTTGGTCTTCAAACTTATTCATGATTTCTCTAATTTTCGTTGCATCATCAAATTCTGGTTGCATTAAAATATTTTTTGTTCCTGTTACTCGAACATTGGCTTCCTTGGTAAAGTCGCTAAATGCACTATAGAAGGCATTATAAAGAACCTCGTGCTGTTTTACATATTTTGCAATCACTGGTTTTACTTCAAATTCCAGTTTGCTACTAACTTCATCAATTGGCGTACCTATAATTAATTTGTTGATTAATTCTACCGTTTGTCTCACTTCTTCTACAGAAATTGTATCTGGTAAATTCATCGTTCTATGTTCTACATGTCCTTTATCTGTTACAACAATGGTAATGAACTGAAAATTACTTAACGGAACAACTTCTACTTTGGTTATTTTATTTTCTTTTGAAGAACTTCCTAAAACCACCGATGTATAACTGGTTAGTTCTGAAATAATCTCCATGCTTCTAAGAATTGCATCATTTAAAGCAAGTGATTGATTGTGAAAAATAGTTTGCAATTTTAACATATCTTCCCCGTTCATTTCCTTTGGCTTCATAATATAATCAACATAATAACGATAGCCTTTTTCACTTGGAACACGTCCAGATGAAGTATGTGTTTTTTCTAAGAAGCCATAATCTTCTAATGAAGCCATTTCATTTCGAATAGTTGCACTAGAACAATTCATAATTTCGCAAAGTGATTTTGAACTGACTGGACGAGCTGTTTTTATATAATCTTCAATAATAAGTTTTAATAATTCTTCTTGTGTCTTGTTCATCATAACCCTTCACCTCTTTAGCACTCTTTTTCAAACACTGCTATCAGTATAACATCATATGTTAGCATTGTCAATATATGAGTGCTAAAAAATAAAAAAAGTATTTTTTAGATACTGTTTAAAATTTTCTCTTTACAAATTGTTTTGGCTTTACTATGTTTGCTGGAATTACTTCTTCTTCTTGATAATCTCTATCTAGTTGGTCAAAACGAACATTTCTTATCATTCCATTGATTAACATGGTAATATAAAGTTCTCTTTTATCACTTTTTTTAAGAACAAACATTTCCCCATTTAAAATTTGATCTTTAAATTTTTTAGATAACGGAAATAATTCTCTTTTTACATAATTTGCTGCCTCTACACAATAATCATAAGAATGTCCTGGAAGTGTCGAAGAAGGTATTTGTTCTGAATTTTCATAAGGCCAAATAAAACAAGGAAAAATATCAAGTTCAGTTACCAGATCAATAGATCTTTTTAAATCATCAATCGTCTCTGTTGGGTATCCTGCTATAAATTCTGTAATAATAATTATATCAGGTCTCTCCTTTTTAATAAACTTTATTAATCGAATCAAATTGTTCAATGATATGGGTCGGTTCATTAATTTATAAACCCTTGGACTTCCACTTTCTAATGATATGAAAATTTCTTTTATTTTAGGATTTTTGATGATTTCCTCTACAAGTTCTGGATACCAATTGATCAAAGATCCCACATAGGCATATTTGATTTTATCAGGACTTGTAAAGTTCTTAATCACTTCATGTGCTCTTGGCTTTCCATATAAATCAGTTCCATAAAGACTGAAATTTGAAGCATGAATGGCAACATGATGAAATGGGTAGTCAATCGTTTCTATGTCATATGCAAGACTCTCTACTTTTTCAAATGGATAACTTTTTAATCCAAAATTCATATAGTGACTTTTACAAAAACTGCAGTAATTCAAACAGCCTGAAACTGGGGATATTGAAATAGATACGCCATTGACCGAATATGGAATATCAAAGTCATCAGAAGTAACAGTTCCTCTCAGCATCTGGGCTACATATGGAACCAATTGTTCTTGTTTTACAATTTCAACTTTTGATAATAGTTCTTTTTGTCTCTCCGTCAGTTCAAACTTAACTCCTTTTGTCAAACACCCACTTACAATGGTTTTCGCTTCTATTTTTGCCCTTTTTAAAATTTCCTCAATACACTCAAAACTAGAAACCATTTTCTGATAAGTCCCCAAACAGGTATCTATTACAATTATAATATCTGCTTCTTCTATTTTTTCCGTTAGCCCATAATCAGGCTCTTTAATATAGTTCTCAATCATTGCTATTTCATTATGATTCCCACAAGAAGTATATCCACCTATCCAAATCTTTTTCATGATCTTCTCCTTTTATGTAAGAAATAGTATAGTACAGATCCTTATTTCATTCAAATAATTATATCAAGCATAACATAATCAAAAATGAATAACAAGATATTTCAATTTATTATTTTAAAATATATATTTTTCGCTCTCTCGCATTACAATATAATTATTTACTTTTACATCCATTTTCCTTTTGGTTTTTCATATAAATAAATGCAATCTTGCACATCCTTTGTCATTTCTACATTTCTCAATAATGGAAGCCCTACGAATGTAACTGTTCTATATTTTTGATCTAAATAATCCAGTCCTTGAATTTTAAATTTAGTCCTAAATAATCTTTGGAGAAAGTTTCCAGTAGCTTTAATTTTAGTTTTGTAACCATATTGATAAGCAACTTGTATTACTCCACCTTCTTTTAATTGATTACTTGCTTTATTTTCTATAAAGTCAATGTATGCTTGCTCACTCATTTCACTAAAATAATCACTTACCAAATAAGATTCAATATTAGAAAAAAGCATTGCATCATATAATTCACTACCTTCTCCTATTTCTAGCACATTTTTTTCAGTAAATTCCATTTCCACTTCGTTTAATCTAGAACGGGTCCTTTCATAATTTTCTTCGCTATATAAATAAGGATTTCCTAAAATTGTATTTTTTATATCGGATGTTTTTTCTAATAATCTTGAATTCATAAGAGCATTCCCATCATTTGAAAAAAGTTCATACATATGATTCCAGTATGTCCCCACTGCTTCTGGTAAAAAGAATAACAGTCTTTGATACATTTCATATGGCATCTTATTTTCGCCAAAAAAGAAATTCAAATATTCTTGATAAGAAAAAGCTTTCATTGCCGCCATTTTCAAATGTGCAAAAAAGACAGTATTCACATTGGTATCAAAATTACAAATTTTTCTAGCACCTTCAAATACTAAGTTGAACGCTTGATCAAAGCTTCCCGTTACAGTTAAAACATCCTTTCCCTCTAAATTAATTTTTTCTAAGTAAGATAAATTTTCAGTTGAAAAAGAATAAACACCACTATATTTCGTAAATTCTGGACGCACCAAAGAGTAACAAGTTTGATTCAAATATTCCACTGTCTGTTCTAATGCTTCTTTTACATTTAATTCCATTTTTACACGCTCCTATTTCTAATATATCTGGATTTTGATTTGGCGTCAATTATTTTAAAAATAAACAAAAAAAATATGTAAAATAAATATTTAAAAACGTAGAATTATTTTTCTACGTTTTCTAAGACAAATGTATTATTTTCTATATCTACAATAATTTTACTATCAAATTTTATTTCATCCATAATTATTTTTTGAGCAAGTAAAGTTTCTAAATTTCTACTTACATAACGTTTAATTGGACGAGCTCCATAATTTTCATCATAAGATTCTTCAATAATAAAATTTTTAGCTTTTTCTGTTAATTCCATAGTAAGATGTTTATCACTAAGTCGGTATTCAATCTCACTAACAATTTTGTTTAAAATATCATAAACTACTTCTTTGGTTAATGGTTTAAAGATAATAATTTCATCAATTCGATTTAAAAATTCTGGTTTAAATGTATGTCTCAATTCTGTATGGATTAATTCCTGGCTATTTTCTTTATTCTCTAAAATATATTCACTACCAAGATTAGAAGTCATAATGATAATCGTATTTTTGAAATCTACTGTTCTACCTTGGCTATCGGTGATTCTTCCATCATCTAGTATTTGAAGTAAAATATTGAAAACATCTTTGTGAGCTTTTTCAATTTCATCAAATAAAACAATGCTATAAGGGTTTCTTCTAACGGCTTCAGTTAGTTGTCCACCTTCATCATAGCCTACATATCCTGGAGGCGCTCCTACTAGTCTTGATACAGAATGCGCTTCCATATATTCACTCATATCAATGCGAATCATATGACGTTCATCATCAAATAATTCATAGGCTAATGTTCTAGCGACTTCTGTTTTTCCAACTCCAGTCGGTCCTAAGAAAATGAAGGAACCAATTGGTCTATTAGGATCTTTTATTCCTGCTCTGGCGCGAATAATTGCTTCACTCACTAATTTTAATGCTTCTTCTTGACCTTTTACTCGTTTCTGCATATTTTCTTCTAAGTGAATCAGTTTTTCTTTTTCACCACTTACCAATTTCTGAACTGGAATATTGGTCCATTTAGAAATGATTGCTGCAATTCCTTCTTCATCCACTGTATCACTTAACATATCTGATTTGTCATTTTCTTTTAGTTCTTCTAATTCATGTTCTAGTTTTGGAATTGTACCATGACGAAGTCTTGCTGCTGTTTCTAAGTCATAATTATTCTCAGCTTGTTCTAATTCAAATCTTGATTTTTCGAGTTCTGCTTTTTTTGATTTCACTTGATCGTTTACTTTTTTTTCATCTTGCCATTTATTACGTAATTCTGTTTCTTCTTTTTTTAATCCTGTAATTTGATCTTGAATTTCTATAACCCTTTTTTTGGATATTTCATCATTATCCTTTTTTAAAGCCGCAAGCTCTATTTCTAATTGCATGATTTCTCTAGTTAGCGTATCTAATTCTACGGGAACAGAATCCATTTGCACTTTAATTGTTGCACAGGCCTCATCTACCAAATCAATTGCTTTATCTGGTAAAAAGCGATCTGTGATATAACGATCTGATAAAGTTGCTGCTGCTACTAAAGCTCTATCTTTAATATTGACTCCATGATATACTTCTAGTCTCTCTTTTAATCCTCTTAATATGGTAATGGTATCCATAACATTTGGTTCTTTTACTACCACTTTTTGAAAGCGTCTTTCTAAGGCTCCATCTTTTTCAATATATTTACGATATTCGTTTAAAGTTGTAGCACCAATCACTTTGATTTCACCACGTGCCAACATTGGTTTTAACATATTCCCTGCATCCATAGCCCCTTCTAAGGCACCTGCTCCTACAATCATATGAATTTCATCAATAAACATAATGATTTCTCCATTGGAATCTTTAATCTCTTTTAAGACTGCTTTTAATCGTTCTTCAAATTCTCCTCGATATTTTGCACCTGCTATCAAAGCTCCCATATCTAATTCCCAAATGCGTTTATTTTTCAAAGAAGCTGGAACATCACCTTTTACAATTCTACTAGCAAGTCCTTCTACGATTGCTGTTTTTCCTACTCCTGGTTCCCCAATTAAAACTGGATTATTTTTTGTTTTTCTAGAAAGGATCCTAGTAATGCTTCTAATTTCTTCATCCCTGCCTATAACTGGGTCTACTTTTCCATCTTTAACACTTTGAACAATATCTCTACCATATTTTTCTAATACATTTTTCAAATTTTCTTCATATGGATTTCCACCATTCATACGAAATCCCTCCTTTCGGTTTTTTTAACCAAATACATTGTAGCACCAAAAATAGCACTCGTCAAGCACGAGTGCTATTTTTGGTGCTATAGATTTTTTCTTTTGCTTTTCCTTCTTCGGATAAAATTGATTCCTCCAGATTTAATGCCATAATTTCATCACAGATTTTATAATAATAAAACTGAATTATCGAAGTATAATCTCTTTTTTCTAATGCTTCCATTAAAGCATTTTTATATTCTATTCTTTCTCTTTCCTCAATATAAATTGGTGGAATATTAATCTTTTTTAATAATAAATTAAGTAAAGCTCTAAAAGTTCTCTTATTTCCATCTTGAAAAGGTTGTAAACGAATTAAATCAGTAGTTAAAATAATACATTGATCTATATAACTAAAAATATACCCGTTTTCTATGGAGGAAAAGGGATAATCAGCTAATGGAATTAGCTGATTAAATAGCTTTCTTGCTTCCTCAGCTGGGGGAATATCAACGCAAGCATTAAACATTACTACTTCGCCATCTCTTAGTTTTCCTCCAAATCCAGGCGCACAATAGGAATATAATTTACCATGAATTCCAAGAGATGTTACAAAAAGATTAAAATAATCATGATCCACATCAAACCCCTGCAGAAAATCATATACTGCTCCTAATCCTTTTCTTTCCTCTAAGGTAGTATTCACTTCCACCCTACTTTCATTATAAATATATTTTCTCTTGTAGTCTTCATATATAATATCAAACTTTGGTTTTACAACATAATTTAAATATATTTCAATGATCATTTTTGGCATTTTATCTTGTTTGGCATATAATTTATCCATTGCCTTCCTAGCTTGATATCCATCTTGTAATAAAGACAACATAGATGTAGCTTCTTCTTTTGTTAACATATTATTCCCCCTTTTAAAATTACTTTTTATTCTAACAAATATTTATAATTTGTCAAATTAAGAATTCTATTGGATAGTGTAAAATGGTTTGGGGATGGAGTACAAAAAAGGAAGACCTTTTGT
>CANPBV010000038.1 GCA_947572405.1 uncultured Mycoplasmatota bacterium
AAAAAAGGATTTTTACTTTTTTCATTCAAAATCCCCATAACTCTTTACACTAAGCCTTTAAATCCCATATTTTTTTCATTGCATTCCCCCCTTAACTGTGTTATGATTTTAGGTAATAAGAAAAGAAGTGATGAAAATGATTTTACCAAATTTAAAAGAAGCAAAACAAAGAACAGATAAAGAAGTTATCATTAAAACTGATGAGTATCATGTAGATGAAGAACTAAAAAAGATTGGAAAAAATAAAAAGTATTTTTTAAAAACTTATGGATGCCAAATGAACGAACATGATAGTGAAAATATAAAAGCAATTTTAGAAGAAATGAGTTTTACAGAAACAGATACTATGGAAGAAGCAGACTTTATTTTATTAAATACATGTGCGATTAGAGAGAATGCCCATAATAAAGTGTTTGGTATGGTAGGAAGAATGAAACATTTACGGGAGATAAAACCCGATTTAATTACGGGTATTTGTGGTTGTATGGCCCAAGAAGAAACCATTGTAGAAGAGATCATGCAGAAATATAAATGGTTGGATATTGTTTTTGGAACTCATAATATTCATAGACTCCCTCAAATATTAAGAGAAAAAATGGAAAAGCAGAAACAAGAAATAGAGGTCTTTAGCATTGAAGGAGATATTATTGAAAATATTCCTGTAAAAAGAGATAGTAAATATAAGGCTTGGATTAATATCATGTATGGGTGTGATAAATTTTGTACTTATTGTATAGTTCCTTATACAAGGGGAAAGCAGAGAAGTAGAACACCAAACTTTATTCTAGATGAAGTAAAAGAATTAATCAAAGATGGTTATCAAGAAGTTACACTGTTAGGACAAAATGTAAATGCCTATGGAAAAGATTTAAAAATAGATTATAGTATGGCGAATTTATTAGAGGATGTAGCCAAAACAGGAATTGCCAGAATTCGCTTTGTCACAAGTCATCCATGGGATTTTACAGATGAAATGATAGATACAATAAAAACTTATGATAATATTATGCCATATATTCATTTACCACTTCAGTCTGGTTCAAATAGAATTTTAAAATTAATGGGAAGACGTTATACCAAAGAATCTTATTTAGAATTATATCAAAAATTAAAGCAAGCACTGCCATATTCTTCTATTACAACTGACATTATTGTTGGCTTTCCAGGAGAAACAGAAGAAGACTTTAAAGAAACATTAGAAGTTGTGAGAGAATGTAGGTATGATTCAGCATTCACCTTTATTTTTTCTGCCAGAATAGGCACACCAGCCATCCAAATGGAAGATCATGTATCATTAGAAGAAAAAGAAAAAAGATTATATGAATTAAATGAATTAGTGAATCATTATGCTAAAAAGGCCAACGATAGGTATCTAGGAAAAGTAGTACCAGTTTTAATTGAAGGAGTAAGCAACAAAAGTTCTAACATGATGATGGGATATACAGATACTATGAAATTAGTGAATGTAAAGAATGCTGATGATTTCATAGGAAAAATTGTAAACGTAAAAATAACAGATGTTAAAACATGGAGTTTAGATGGAGAACTTGTAGTCGATTAATTGACAAGTTTTTTCTTTTTTTGAGCTATTTTTATTGCCTAATAAACTTGAATTTGATAAACTGAAAGTAGGGAGGGATAGCTTATGACAAACCTTGAAAAAATAGATTTTGCAGTTTTAACTACATTGGGGGCTCATCCCGATTATTCTGAAATTATGACGGAAATATTAACAAAAAAATTATTAGATAAAGATCCTTTTGTAACTGCTAAATATTTTTCTAGAGCCAATGATGCCAGAGCTCATATGATAGAAGTAAGCGATTTAGATTTACTTTCAGAAGTGATCAAAAATGCAGTAAAAGTTTCTTTTCTATTAGAACAAAAAGGGGTTGCGACTACAGGGGAAGAAACCTATTTAGAGGGTGCAAAAGATAAGACTCTATTTGGATCGACAGCTTGTAAATGGATTAGTAACCAGTTAGAAAAGTATCCCAAGAAAAGTTTGGATGATATTTTAGAAAGGCATCCTGAGATTTTGCCTATTTTAGTGTCTGTATTTGAAGAAACCAGATATGGAACAAGTCCTGTCATAACCAAGGAAGAATTAGATAATCCTGATTTAATTCATTCTCTTTTTTTGGTATTAGATCGCATTGAAAATGATATTCATTCTTATACAGAAGCGTAGTAAATAAAACGAAATATAAGTGAAAAATTATACTTTTTTGTGTTGTTATTCGAAAAAACGTAGGAAATAATGTTGTTCGTATTAATATATTAGGTGATAATGCCTTGGAAAAATATGAATCTAATCTGCCCTTTTCCTATGAAATTACATATTCACTTGATTTAAAAGAGCTACAAGTGGATGGGAGAACTTTTTTTGAGTATTGTAGTTGGGGCGATAGTGGCCTAAGTTCTTATTCATTAAAAGTTGATAAGAGAATAGGAGATATTATTTGTCATATTGATATGGAAAAAGTAATTAGAGGTGATGGATACAATTGGGAACCTTCTAGTTTATTAATGACGGCTATTATGAATTGTGTGGAGCAAGGAAAACATGTTGCTTCAACTATAGACCCAAAAGAAAAACAAAAAGTATTAAACTAAATTTGATATAAATAATTCCATTTATATCTTTTTCTTTGTTCACTTTTTAAGGCTTTCGCATAGATTATAAGTGAGAGGTGATAAAAAGTGGCATATAAAGAGATTGTAACGAAAGCAGTAATCGGAAAAGGAAAAAAATATTTCAAAAATAACTATAGTATTGAGTCCACTGATAACCCTACTACAGTATTAGGTTGCTGGGTAATTAACCACAAATTTAAAGGTTATAAATCTGGTGATAAGATTGGGGTAGATGGTTCATTTGATGTAAACATTTGGTATTCTTATGAAAATGATTCCAAAACAACAGTTGTCAATAAAAAATTCGATTATAATGACTTATTAAATGTGAAAACAAGAAATGATGTGGATTTAACTGGTGACACTGATATTATTGTACGCTCTTTAAAACAACCCACTTGTTCTAAAGTAAACATTTTGGATGGTGGTGTAATCAATTTTGATATAGAAAAAGAATTGGGTGTTGAAATTGTAGGAGAAACAAAAATGAAAATAGCCATTGAAGAAGAAGAAGATCCATGGGATGAAATTGATGATGAAGTAACAGAAGAAGTGGAACAAGAAATTGAGAATAGTGTAACAGAAGACTACATAAAATAAAGTGTCAACCAAAAAGTGTTGACACTTCTTTTTTTGTATGATATATTAATTACTAGTGAAACGGAGGGATAATATGGCAGTTAAATTAAGACTAAAAAGAATGGGATCAAAAAAGAAACCTTTTTATCGTGTTGTAGCAGCTGATTCAAGAAGCCCAAGAGATGGAAGATTTATTGAAACGGTTGGAACTTATAACCCAATCACAGAACCAGCCGAAGTAAAAATCGATGAAGAAGTAGCTATGAAATGGTTAAGGGATGGAGCAATTCCTACTGATACAGTTAGAAACTTACTCAAAAAGCAAGGTATCTTAGAAAAATTCCATAATGAGAGAATGAGTAAGAAAGCATAACTATGGATTTAGCGGAATTAACTACTTACTTAGTGAAAAACTTAGTAAGTGAACCAGAGATGGTATCAGTAAAGAGATTTGATGATGAAGAAGACATTATCACTATTCAAGTATTGGTTGGTAGTGATGATATGAAAGCTGTCATTGGTGCAGGAGGAAAAATAGCAAACGCAATTCGTACCATTGTACAAGCTTCCGCCTCTATTCATTATCAGAAAAAAGTGAGAATTAATATTGATTCCTTTTAGAAGCGAGAAATTCGTTTCTTTTTTCTTGTATAAACTACCACTTTATACTATAATATTAAATAGATGGTGAGGTATTATATGGATGACAGTAAAATCAAAATCCCATATCATGTTGGCATTATAGTAGATGGAAATGGTAGATGGGCAGAAGAACAAGGAAAGAAAAGAAGTTATGGACATAAAATTGGTTCTGAAAATCTTGAGAAATTAAGTCGCTATATTTTAAGTCAAACTGGTGTAAAAATATTAAGTGTTTATGTTTTTTCGACTGAAAATTTTAAACGCAGTAAGGAAGAAGTAGATTACTTAATGAATTTGTTTACAAAAAAATTTAAAAGCGATGCAAAACTGTATCAAAAAGAAAATATTAAAGTTGTATTCTCTGGAAGAAGAGAGCCATTAAGTGAAGAAGTTTTAAAAACAATAGATGAAATTACAGAAATGACAAAAAATAATACAGGAGGAATTTTAAATTTTTGTTTAAATTATGGAGGGAGAGCAGAAATTATTGACGCAACTTTGAAAATTTCTAAAGATTTGGGACAAAATAAAATAACAGAAGAAGAAATCAACGAAGATTTATTCGCGCATTATCTTTATCAAGATCTGCCACCTATTGATTTTTTAATTCGGACAAGCGGCGAATATCGAATCAGTAACTTTATGTTATGGCAAGCTTCTTATGCAGAATTTTATTTTCCAGAGACTTATTTCCCTGATTTTAATAATGACGAATTTGACAAAGCAATTTTAGAATATACCAAAAGAGATAGACGATTTGGAGGAAACCATTATGAAAAAACGAATCCTTAGTGCCCTGATTATGGCAATTATTTTAATTCCACTTTTTTTTAAGGGAGGAATTCTATTTACTTTAGGTGTTTATTTGATATCTTTATTTGCTTTAAAAGAATTTTTAGATATGAAAAGTACTAAGAAAGAATTACCTGAATTTATTCACTTTATCAGTTATATGATGATAACCCTTTTAATTTTCTTTAATGTGAGTGCGGAGCATTCTAAGGAAATATTAATTTTAACAATGGATTTTAGAGTAATTGCTGGCTTATTTTTAACATTCCTAATCCCAACTGTATTATATCATGACAAAAAGAAATATAGTATTAACGATGCCTTTTATTTAATTGGCGGAATTTTCTTTTTAGGAACCTCTGTATCGTTGTTTATCTTAATTAGAGAAAGGGGAATTTTATTATTAACCTATTTATTACTAATTACAATTATTACAGATACCTATGCTTTTTTTACTGGATCATTAATTGGAAAGCATAAACTATTAGAGGAAATATCTCCTTTAAAAACTTGGGAGGGAATGATAGGAGGTACTTTATTTGCAGTTCTTGTGGCAGTAAGCTTTTATCATACGGTGATTAATTCACAAACCTCAATATGGAGTTTAATTTTAATTACAACATTTTTATCATTTTTAGGACAATTAGGAGATTTGTTTTTTTCCGCTATTAAGCGTTATTATGGAAAAAAAGATTTTTCTAATATGATTCCAGGTCATGGGGGAATATTAGATCGAATTGATAGTATTATTTTTGTAGTACTAGGTTATGTTTTTTTTATTAGTATTTTATAGAAAAGAGGAATTTTGGTGACAATTATATATTTTATTTTAATATTAGGGATTATTGTTTGTATTCATGAATTTGGTCATTTCCTATTTGCTAAAAAAGCAGGGATTTATGTTTATGAATTTTCAATAGGAATGGGTCCAAGATTATTTAAATGGAATCGAAAAAATGATGAAACAGTATATTCTATAAGGTTGCTTCCCATAGGGGGGTTTGTCCAAATGGCGGGAGAAGATTTGGAAAATGATGAAAAATCAGAAATTCCAAAAGGTAAAATGATGCAAAATAAAAAATGGCATCAAAGATTTTTAACCATTATAGCAGGAGTAATGTTTAATTTTATTCTTGCCATTGTATTATTATTTGTAATTGCGCTTATTCATGGAGCTCCTTATTTAGGAACTAGAGTTGGTGAAGTGGAAGAAAATAGTCCAGCAGCGATAGCAGGTTTAGAAATAGGCGATAAAATTATTAAAGTGGGAAATAAAAAAGTAAGTAATTCTGATATATTAATGTTAGAGGTCCAAGTTCAAAATGGAAAAGAAACGAATTTGGTTGTAGAAAAAAAGGATGGGAAAATACAAGAGATTATAATTGTTCCTAAAAAAGTAACTGTAGATAAAAAAGAAGGTTATCAGTATGGATTTGGTTTAGAAACCAAGACAGAAAAAGGAATCATTGGAGCAATTAAATATGCATTTGGGAAAACGGTTAGTTTGGTAGAACAAATGATTTTTATTATTGGATATCTATTTACTGGAAAACTAGCTTTAAGTAGTTTAGCAGGTCCAGTTGGAATATTCCAAGTAGTAGGAGAAACAGCGAAAACAGGAATTTTAAATATTATTTACTTAATTGCCTTTATGAGCATTAATGTTGGATTTTTAAATTTGCTTCCAATTCCAGCATTTGACGGTGGAAGATTATTATTCTTAATTATTGAAAAAATAAAACGAAGCCCAGTGAGTCCAAAAGTAGAAAATACGATTCATTCAGTTGGATTTATCTTACTTATGATTTTAATGGTAGTGATTACCTATAATGATATTTTACGATTATTTCATTAAAATAACTTGACCTTCTCCCTAGGGGAAGGTCTATATTTCTATATAGAGAGGAGGATATGATATTTTTATATCATAAAGAATTATGTTAAAGGTAGAGAATGTAACAAAATATTATGGAAACTTTTTAGCAGTAGATAACTTATCATTTGAAGTATTACCAGGTGAAATATTTGGTTTACTTGGAGTTAATGGAGCAGGAAAAACAACAACATTTAGAATGATTATGGGACTTTTAGAACCCACCAAAGGAAAAATTACATTAGATGGAAAAACGATAGACTATGACATAACAGATAAAATTGGCTTTTTAACAGAAGAGAGAAGTTTACTTTTAAAAATGACAGTGAAAGAACAGTGCCTATTTTATGGAATTTTAAAAGGAATGGACAAAAAAGATATTTTAAAACGATTAGATGAATTATTGGAACGTTTTGAAATACCAGAATATAAAGATAAAAAAATCAAGGAGCTTTCAAAAGGAAATCAGCAAAAAGTACAATTCATTACAGCAATTTTAAATGATCCTAAATTGCTTATTTTGGATGAACCCTTTAGTGGTTTAGATCCATTTAATATTGAACTTTTTAAAAAAGAAATTGTAGAAATGTCAAATCGGGGTAGTATGATCATATTTTCATCACATAGGATGGAACATGTAGAATTGTTTTGCAAAAAATTAGTGGTAATGTTGAAAGGAAAATCGGTACTAGAAGGAGATTTATCAGATATCAAAGAGCAATATCGCAAAAAAAATATTCTCATCAAAGGAGATGTTAGAAAAAAAGAACTTGAAGAAATAAAAGGGGTTTTAGAAGTCATAGAAAAAGCGGATGAATTAGAAGTTAAAATTGAAGAACAAAAAATCGCTCCTAAAGTTTTTGAAGCCATTTCTAGTCATAAAAAAATTACAAAATTTGTAGTGGAAGAACCATCTTTAAATGAAATTTTTGTAGCAAAAGTAGGTGAAAATTATGACAAGTAAATTAAACTATTTAATTGGTGTTAGTTTAAAAAGAAAAATTAAAACAAAATGGTTTTTAATTGCCAATATTATTTTAGGAATCGTGATAGCTGGTATTATTAATATTGATAGTATTATTATGTTATTTGGAGGAGATTTTAATAATAAAACTCCAATTTACGTTATTGATGAAACAAAAGTTGCTTATGAATTATTTGAATCTCAAATGAAAGCAATGGATATCAACTTGGCAGGAAAAGAAGAAGGAAGCTATGAGATTAAAAAGTATGATAAAACGATAGAAGAGGCAAAAAAAGAAATTGAAAAAGATAAAAAAATGATTGTAGTCTTATTACAAGAAGATAGTAAAAATACATTAAAAGCAACAATTGTATCTGAACAATTTCTAGATACTTTGGATACTCAGGTATTAACGAGTGCCATTAATACAGTTAAAGTTGCAATTGCCCTTTCTAATTCAAATATTAGTGATGAAGAGATTTCGGCAATTTATTCTAATGCAACGATTGAAAGAGTTTATTTGGATGAAACGAAAAAATCAGAAGATGAAAATATGGAAATTATTGTGACTACGGTATTCCCAATTGTTATCTTACCATTTTTCATGTTGACGATGTTTTTGGTTCAAATGATTGGTGCAGAAGTAAATGATGAAAAAACAACCAGAGGGATGGAAATTATCATTTCTAATGTAAGTCCAAAAACACACTTTTTTGCGAAAGTTATTGCAGCGAATCTATTTGTATTATTTCAAGGATTATTATTGGTTCTATTTGTCCTTCTGGGATTATTGATACGCCATTTAATTGGAGGAAACACAATTGTAAATGGACTGGGGAGTGAAGTTAGCAAAATTATCGCAGGCTTAGGAGAAACAGGACTTGCAAGCAAATTTATTTATATTATTCCACTTTCCTTATTGCTTATGATTTTAACCTTTATTGCTTATTCTTTATTAGCAGGCATATTAGCATCTATGACAACCAATACAGAGGACTTTCAGCAATTGCAAACTCCAATTATCATAATTTCTTTGATTGGTTATTATTTGGCAATGATGGCAGGTGTATTTGAAGGAGCCACATTTATTAAAATATTAGGATTTGTTCCACTTATATCCGCCATTTTAGCGCCTTCCTTACTAGTATTAGGTCAATTTGGGATAATCGAGTTTATAGTTGCTATTTTGTTCGTTATCATAACAAATTGGTTATTCATTAAATATGGATTACGAATTTATAAAGTAGGAATATTAAATTATTCTTCTAGCGGGTTATGGAAGAAGATGTTTAAAGCATTAAAAGCGAAAGAATAGGGACTGTCATGAAATGATTTCATACAGTTTCTTTTTTATTATTAATATTTATGATATCAATGTAATATGATGAATATAAAAATAATAGCGGATTAAAATAAAGCTATATAAAATATTTTCTATAATATCTTTTATTTGACAAAATTATTATTTGTTTTTTGATATGATAAGAGTCATAAAGGGGTGAAATAAAATGGCGAAACGATTTAAAGCAAAGAAGCGAGGAACCTTAAAAACGAAGTTATTATGGTTTTTGTTTATCTGTTTAATGTTATTTGTTATATTAGTAACTATTTTTAAAAATTTCAAATTGGCGACTACCAATGAGGAATTTATTAAGAATTTATTAGAAGATTCTAATTATCATTTAAAGTATAACAAAACAGCCTCCCGAATTATAACCAATATTAGTAACTTTTTATCTTCTTTTAAAATAAATGAACCAATTACCATTTTAGAAGAATCACTAGGATATACTTTTACTAGTTCTAATAAACCAGTGGAAAATCAAAATGAATTAAAAATGGTATTTCATAAAAATGATGTAGATGATTTAAAACTGCCCATACTTCCTAGAGTTTATATCTATAGTACTCATTACAAAGAAGGGTATTCTGCGTCTAACTTAGAAGACTATAATATTACACCAAATGTAAAAATGGCT
Source organism: uncultured Mycoplasmatota bacterium (assembly GCA_947572405.1). Lineage (GTDB taxonomy): Bacteria > Bacillota_I > Bacilli_A > RF39 > UBA660 > MGBC102946. The sequence continues at coordinate 9,467 of CANPBV010000038.1, forward strand.
TCTATGCTATTAAAAGAAAAACTGAACAAATTAGGAATTTCAACGGTTGTAGAAGAAGCCGATTTAGGGGACTTTATGGCAGTCAATAATTGGAATCATTCTCATAGTTATGAAGCTAGTAGGTATTTTGTAAAAGATGCCCTAGCTAAAAATCCCAATTTAGAACTGATCATCGATTTACACAGGGATGCTGTTTCTAAGAAAAGTTCAACGGTAGATATTGATGGAACTAGTTATGCAAAAATTCTATTTGTGTGTGGAAAAGAAAACCCAAATTATGAAAAAAATTTAGAACTGATGAATAAATTAAATAATAAGATTAAAGAAAAATATCCTAGTTTAACAAGAGGCGTAATGACACATGAAGGAAAAGGGTATAACGGAGTTTATAACCAAGACTTGAGTCCTAATATTATCTTATTAGAATGCGGTGGAAATGAGAATAATATAGGGGAGGTTACAAATACCCTAACTTTAATAGCGCCCATTATAGCGGAGATGCTAGATGAAGGCTGAAGATAAAATTAAAATTTACAACAGGATTTTCAAATATGTCTTTTGGATTTTACTTCTCACTTTTTTAACCCTTTATTTTTCACAATCGACAGGATATTATGAATTTACGCAACACAAAAAAGTGGTTTATACCGCTGAACAAATCAAAAAATTTGAAGCGGATGTAGCTTCAGGAAAAGATGTTCGGATTGAGGACTATATGGAATCTACAAACAAGGATTATAGCAATAAGGCCTCTGATATTGGAATTTCTTTTTCAGAAACTTTAGGAAAGATTGTAAAATCTGGAATAGAAGGATTCTTTGATGCCGTAAATAAAATGGTAGAAGAATAAATTTTATGTTATACTAGTATTAGGTGAATTTATGAAAACAATAATGGTAGATATGGATGAAGTTTTATGTATTGGAGGCCATTTAGGAATTGTAAATAAATTTCTAAATACATCTTATAAAGTAGAGGATCTTCCAGGATATTATACAGAAGATATGCTTCCAAAAGAGCGATTACAAGAATATTATCAATTTTTTAAAACAGAAAATCCATATCAATATGCGGAAATAATACCAGATGCAAGAGAAGTGTTAGAAAAACTATCTAAAAAATATCAACTTTTTATTTGTACCGCTTATTATAGTGATGTTTATGATATGGAGTAAAGTCATTGTTTAATTGATAAATATAAATGGTTGCAGCAGAATTTTCCTTTTATTAGTCCTTATCAATATGTTTTTATCAATGATAAAAGCTTGTTAAATTGTGATATAAAAATTGATGATCGATTGTCTAATTTAAAAGGTTATGGAGAACAAAAATATTGATTTGATTCTTACCATAATCAAGAAATTTGCGATGAAGAATTGGAAAAAGAAGGAGTTATTCGAGTATCTGGTTGGAAAGAATTAGAAACGATTTTATTGAAGGAAGAATAATATTCTTTCTTTTTTAGAGAAAATTTTGATTTTTAGATACTATATTTTTTTTAATTTTTACTTATTTTCTTTGTGGAATTTTATAAAAAGTGAAAAAGATGTTATACTAAATATAGTAGGTGAATGTATGAAAAAAGTAATACTGTCTTTACTTCTACTTGGAACTATTTTGATATTGGGGATGTTTCTTTCAAGACATGAAGTTGTTGAATTGAAAAAGGCTAAGACTGCTTATTTAGGCTCTAATGATGCCAAAGTCATAGTTTATGATGAAAACTATAAAGAGGCCAAGGAATTATATAGGGGAACGAAGGTAGAATATTATAATAATAAAATAGTAGATGAAAGAACAAACCAAGAACTTGTAGAAATAAAAGTAGATAATCAAACTTATTTTGTGAAAGCGGAAAATCTCGTTGAAGATTATAATCAGGTAGTATATGAAAAACAGTTATATGTAAGAACAACAACAACGGTTTATAAAAAGGCAGATTCTAGTGAAATATTAGGATGTATAAAAAAAGGAGAAGTAGTCGACATTATTGGATTTGATAAATTAACAGACGGATTTGCGCCCAAATATAAAATCATATATAATAATTCTGAAGGTTTCGTTTATAGTAAATATCTTGTTCATACAAAAGAAGAATCGATGAAAAACTATGACGAAGATGATAGTTATCAAATTCATGTAAAACGTACCAATACACAAGGTGGAGGAGATGCGGCGAGCTTAGATTTTTATCCTTATGAGAAGGCAAAATTTGAAGAAAATAAAATGCCCGAAAAAGTTAAAAGTTTATACTTAAATGCAGGTGTTATAAAAGATGTCGATGAGTATATTGAACTTGCTAAAAAAACAGATATCAATGCTTTTGTAGTCGATATCAAAGACAATACTGCTCCAGCCTATAAAAGTAAAATCATGGAAAAATATTCGAAAACAAATTTTAATCACGCGATTAATAGCTTTGATGACTATAAACTCGCTATCAAAAAATTAAAAGAGAATGGTTTTTATGTGATTGGTAGAATTACGGTATTTAAAGATAGTTATTATGTAACGGATCATCCAGAAAGTGCGATTGCAGATACAAATGGAAACCCATATAAGCATAATGGATCTTATTGGCCAAGTGCTTATAATAGGGATGTATGGCAATTTAATGTAGAATTAGCCAAAGAAGCAGTTACAGAAATGGGCTTTCATGAAATACAGTTTGATTATGTTCGTTTTCCAGATCGTACCTATGCATTAGAAAGAGAAGGAAAAATGAATTTAAAAAATACATATAATGAAACGAAAGCACAAGCAATCCAAACATTTTTAATGTATGCTTGCGACCAAATCCATGAGGTAGGGGCTTATGTTGCTGCCGATGTTTTTGGTGAAACCGCGCATAATTATGTGACAGGGTATGGACAATATTGGGGAGCAATTTCTAATGTAGTAGATGTGATAAGTGCGATGCCATATCCAGATCATTTTGGGGCATATGAATATGGAATTCATCAAATTGTTTGGACTGTTCCTTATAAGCTTTTATATGCATGGGGAAATGAATATGCAAGTAAAAGACAACAGGAAATTCCTACCCCAGCAATTGTAAGAACCTGGATTCAGGCTTATAACACAGTGAGAGAACCTTACATTATATATGATCATATCAAAATAAAGGAACAAATGAACGCATTAGAAGATGCTGGATTAACAGGCGGTGTTATGACTTGGAATGCCTCCTCTAGTTTTACAAAATATAAAGAAATTATGCCAGCATTTAAAAAGGAGTAGTAAATGAAAAAATATAAAATTAATCGTTATGAATATGAACTAATAAAAGACTATAAAGATGGTTTTTTATGTGATGAAGTAATAAATAAAGATACAGAATATTTCGATTCTTATGATTATATTGTAGGAGATTGGTCCTATGGAAAATTGAGATTAAAAGGATTCTGTGATAAAGAAAATAAATTGTATAGAAAGGGAAATGATATAGACACAGTAGAACAATATTTAAAAGAGTATTGTTCTTATGAATGTCGCTATTTCATTTTAAAAAAGTGTAGATAGATGAAAACTTTAGAACAGATAAATGATCATTTTTTACAATTATATTCTGAGATCAATCAATATATGCAGTATATGGCATTACAGGAAAGATGCAATGTCATCAGTTTAAGGAACTACATAAAAAAATGTGTAGTTTTTATTATGGA
>CANPBV010000039.1 GCA_947572405.1 uncultured Mycoplasmatota bacterium
GCCCCTTAACTGATTTACATTATATCATGGGAGCCGGAAAAGTCAAGAAGGGAGGACTGAAAATGAGATCCAACAAAGAGTTTAATCAAATTGCATACCAAAACGACTATATCAAGGAAAAGTATGATCGGATCAATTTAACAGTGCCAAAAGGCAGAAAGGAGGAAATAAAGAAAAAGGCAGCAGCAGAGGGAAAGAGTGTAAACGAATATATTAACAGCCTGATTGATGATGATATGAAGTAATGTATTTCCACCTAAAAATATCAATGTATCCAGTATCAACGATTTAAAAAAAGACTTTCACCAATATATTAATACTATAATAGGATAATTAGTTAAGCCATATCTTTTACTAATTATCCTATTATTATCTTAAAAGGTATTTAAGTTGAGAGAAGAAAACACTCAAAGAATTGAAACGATAGAGGGTGTAAATAATTTTATGTCTCTGAAAAGTATTAACTGATATTTTTAAAGTTAAAAATTCCAAAAATTTTCAGTATTTATAAGGTATTGTGGGCTCTGCTCACATCCGACCTCTGGAATAAGATTTGAGAACAAAGATACAAAATTAGAAACACTACCAGCCTGTCTTTTCTGTTTTTTCACTACGCATACATTAGCCGTCCTTTAGGATTTGGAATCTCAATCCCTCTTTCCAACGCTGTTTCAATCCATTCTTTTATAATAACCTCTGATTGCTTTATAGCTTCTTCTACTGTTTCCCCGTCTGCCATGCAACCGAGCAACTCTGGAACTTCCACAATAAAAGCATTATCCTCTTCAGACCAATAAACAATACGCTCATATTTATACATTATTGCACCTCCTATAATCCTATATGATATTTTAATAAATAATTTCTAATCTGTTTCACTTGATATGGTTTCGCTTTATTTCCAGTAGGCTGAATATTTATATTGTCGGGAATGTTTTTATAAAAATATATAAAATGGTCGCCTTTTATCCGATATTCAAACCCCAAATTATCAAGAAGATTCCGCAAATCTCCGAATTTTATATTGTTGTCCTGCATCCCACCCATAACGGATTGATATATCTTTTCTATTGTTGTTGGCACATGATCCCCTCTCTTTCAATTTTTTCGGCTATCGCCTCTTTGATGTAACCGCCTAAAGTCATATTATGGCTTTTGGCTATTTCTTTTAACTTCTGGTGATATTCTGGTGATACATCTAGGGGTATCCGGCTATAATTATTTTTTTGCCATTTTACGCTTGCTTTTCTTTGTGCTTCCGTAGTTTTATATTCTCTATTATCCATATAAAAAGCCTCCCTTTTCATTATCCATATTATATTACATATTATCAAGAAATATCAATGTACATTTTCCATAGTAATATCAATGTACATTTATGCAATCTGTCTATTGAAAATAAATGTACATTGATATATAATAAAGACAGTTAAAGAAATTTTAAACAGGTTGAAATCCGAATAGGCAGCAGGGTAAGACCTACCGCCTGTTCTAGTAACTTACATACTTTATTTTACACTTCCACATTAATACTATAATAGGATAATTAGTTAAGATATATCTTTTACTAATTACCCTATTATTATCTTAAAAGGTATTTAAGTTGAGAGAAGAAAACATTCAGAGAATGGAAACGATATTCCCAGTGTACTGTAATATTATAAAATTGTATACTTCTATTCTGAAAAATTCATTTTAAATTTTTTATAAAAATCTTTTATAAGTGAATCTAAAACCCTATTAAAGGCTTCAGGGGTTTCATCACTACGATTCCATCTAGCATAATCAAAAGTATCACTATATTCATTCATGCTAACTCTATAATCATTATAATAAAATTTTTTGTTTTTAATTTCTTCTGTACCCAAATCTTTGTTATTTTCTTCCTTCATTTTATATGTAATAAATAGAATATCTAAATCCCAAGTAATTAATGTAGATTGAGTTATACCAAAATTTCTATAATTGATACCATATCTTTCAAACGCTGTAAGGATGTTACAGTAATAATAGGGTTCATCTGAAAAAAACATTTTATAAAACAATTCAATTTGATATTTATTAGTTTTTAATTCTGAAAAAGTATCTCTTTCCTTAACATAATTTTCTATACGTTCATAAATGATATTAATCTCATTTTCATTTTGTTTATCTTGTATAAAAGAATAGGATTTAAAATTTTCAGACAGTGCCACTATTTCATTATTGATAGGATTTAACTTTTCATTTATCTCCTGTAATTGTATATTGATTTCATTTAGATTATCATTAGAACCCTGTGCATCAACAGAAAGTGCTGGAGTAACATTATTATTTTGTTCATACACAAAAAAATCTTTTATATGAGCAATATAGTTTCCTAGAGAACCCATAGTTATAACAAAAATACATATGATTCCTATTTCTAAAAAGGATAATATTCCTAAAAGAGTTTTTCTTAATTGTACTTTTTGTGTTGGTTTCCAATATAATGTTACAACACCTAAAAAATAGATAACTAAAAATAAAACTTTTAAACCTTGATTGGGCGCACCTAAAGATAATGTAGGAACCATTGCACCAATTAGTGTTGTAGCAATAGATATTATTTCTTTAAAATTGTTTTACTTTTGCATTTTTAATACCTACCAATTATTTTTAAAATTGAGTTAAATACAAAATATAAGGTAACTTTATAGTAATAAGTATATAAGCCATTATAAAACATATATTTATAAAAGTCGAAAGTAAATAAAGGATTTTATATTACCCATTATCTGAGTAGAGTTTTATAATAGTAAAGAATAAATAACAAATAATGAATACTAAAAATAGAAGATATATTTGTATTGCTTAGTATATTGAATAATGATAAAATGGAGGAAAAATGGAAAAGAGTGATAAAATGATTAATCTATCAAAATATATTCAAACAGGCGAAGTAGGTATGGAAGCATTAGCAATAGATGCTGTCATAGGCCCGATATTACAGGGAATATTATATTCATTAAAAAGAGATATGCTAAAAGATTTTGGACTTACATATGAAACTATAACTCTTGCACAGTTGGCAAGGGTCTATCGTGAAGGTTCTGGTGATAGTGGGATTTGCTTTGAATATGCTGTACATAATGCTATTGTAAACGGCGAACAAACTGTTTTAGATAGAATAGATACAGCACTTACAAAATATTGTAAAATTAAAAATGGAGATCCAACATCAATATTATTTGGTGCAGAGAAAACAGGGGCTATACAATTGATAGATTCTGTTAATGAACATTTAACAGAGGATTCTGCTTTATTGACAGGTGATAGAGGACGATCTGTAAAGTTGAAAAAGCATATTACAGGAGTTGTAAATGCATTTAGAAAACCAAGAGAAAGAGAAAAACTGCCTAGTAGTATAAACGGATTATGGAAAGCAGATTTATTTGTGGGTAAAACAGAACCAGATAAATGGGTAGGGACAACAGTAAAAATAAATCCTTTACAATTAGAGGCTGCCAAGGGGTTAAGGCTTGCTATTGTTCCATCTAAACAAGGCAAAAGTGATAAAATATATAAACATGAAACAAAAAATTTGATTGTTTGTCCGTTACCATATGATCAATCTTTTATGGAAGTATTTTTACAAGGGTGGAGAGTGATAAAATATTTTTTGAATTCAGATGCAAAAATGCCAAAAGAAATTAATCTTCCAAGAAGTGCCGAAAGATTTGTATGTAAGGATTTAGAAGATAGAAGAAATTTCCCCGTTGTTGGAGTTATTGAAGCTTTCGAGATTGTAAAACAGCCTGATTTATTAACTGTTGATCAAAGTAAGGTTAGTTTACTTACTACTATGGAAGAAACTCATATTAAACAAATTATTGCTCCTATGTCAGTTAAATAAATAATAGCACAATAATATAAAAATTAGCTGTCAAGTAGAACTTGCTAAAATCACAGGTAATATACAACATTCTATATTAAGGCTGGAAAAAAATGATAGTCTATTTTTACAAATATTTTGTAATATACTTAATGCGTTAGGATATCAGCTTATAATTATCCGAATTTATTTGGAAGAAAAAGTAACATAAGCCAATATAGAGAATATTTAATAAATATAATATTCCTATTGATTATTAGAGAAAAATTTGGTAAAATTTAGGAGGTGAAAATAAACGGAGGATAAAAATGGGAAAAATAGGCGAAAATCTACTAGAAGATGCTGGGAAAAAAGGTATTGCAAAAGCTATTGACTTACTTGTTGATAAGTATATTGTACCTAAAATAGAAGAAATTGTAAATTCTCCAAAGGATATTTTAACTTTGGAAGATCTATTTAAAATATATTTAGATAAGAGGTATAATATTGATAAATATATAAACACGATTGTTTTTCATAATGAGAATAAAATAATAGATGAATTATATATTCCTTTAACTATTGTGCACAATAATAAAAGAGATAAAATTGTTTTAAATAAATCTATGAAAAACATATTTAATTCACCTATTAAATATTTAATAATAGATACGGCGGGGACAGGCAAATCTACTTTAGTAAAATTTTTATCAACTCATTGTGTAGAAAATGAATGGGCAATTCCGTTTGTAATCGAATTAAGAAGGATGGAAAGAAATCAATCAATTGAGGAATTTATTTTGAATGATGTAAAATTAGTTTGTAAAACAATAGAATTTGTCGATATTAAAGATTTATTAAGAAGAGGAAATTTTATTTTCTTTTTAGATGGATATGATGAAATATTAGAAGAAAACAAAAAGGAGGCCACGAAGAAAATAAGAAATTTTGTGATATCAGCTGATAATAATTGTTTTATTTTAACTTCTAGGGAAGATGATGGGTTAAATGAATTCAACGATTTTATTAAATATCATATACAAGAACTTAATAAAAATGAAGCATATGAATTAATTAAAAAGTATGATAATTATGGTAAAGTATCAGAAAGTTTAATTGATGAAATTGAAAAGGATGAAAATTATGACGCACTTAAAGAGTTTTTGGGAAACCCCTTAATGGTTTCTTTGCTTTATTTAACATATCAATATAAGGGTGTTTTACAATACAAGAAAAGTATTTTTTATCGACAAGTGTATGATGCTTTATATGATAGACATGATAAAACAAAAGGTATTGGAAAAGTTCATGAAAAAAAATCAAAGTTAGATATTGAGGATTTTTGTAAAATTTTATGTGCTATGGGCTTTCTTTCAGTAAAGCAAAATCAAATAGAGTTTAGTAAAGATGAAATTATAAAGTTAATATCTCAATCACTTAACCTATTTCCAAATATCGAAACAAATGAATATGACTATCTGGATGATATTTTACATGCAGTTCCTTTATTTAAAGAAGAAGGCATTAATTTTAAGTGGGTTCATAAATCATTTTCAGAGTATTTTTCGGCAGTTTTTATTTGCCAAGAATATAAAGAATACCAACATAGTATATTCCAAAGATTGCTAGAAGTAGATAATGCTCAAAGGTTTTATAATATGTTAGACTTTTGTTATGATATTGATTATAAAGGTGTTACTGACTATTTAATTTATCCGATTTTACAACAGTATGTTATATTTTGTGAAAACAAAAATAAAAATAATATATATCCATTTTTAGATATCGAAAATTTTTATCAATTTATAGATAATATATATCTAATAAAATTTGATAATAAACCCAGACCTAAAAAAAGAAATATGTTTAATGACTACCTTGATACATTTAAAATATTACGACAAAATAGTATTAATTCAATTAGCTATTTGACTTATGTGTCAAAAAGTGAAAATATAATCATGGCAGTTCAAAGAAAAGCTAAATATGATATAATAAAATTACTTTATAGAAAAAATATGGACTTATTTAGGAAAATATCAGTAAAAGATTATCCACAAAAATTTTTAAAAAAAATAAATGATAAAACAGTTTATACTTTATTTTCGGATACTCTTCAACAAAACAATATTTATATTGAGCATCGTGAAGAATTTTTAACATATATATTTAGAAAAAATGCAGATTTTAGAGGGAATATTTTAGATTTAGAAAAATGTAAACAGAAATTACAAGAAATAGAATCAGAGAAAAACAAAATATCGGATAATTTCTTTATATTATCTTAGTATATATGAAATTACAGCTTATTTGTCACAGATAGTAAAAAAGGACTGCGGTAATCCAGTCTTTTTTTATTTGAAAATAAATGATATTAAAAGCTACAATAAAACTATTTACAAAATATTAAAAAGTAGTATAATTGACAATGTGAGGAGGAAACAGTGAATGGCAAGACCTAAAAGATTTTCAGAAAAATTAGTTGTTGGTCTTACTCCTGAATTAAAAAGCTTTCTTGAAAAAGAGTCGGAAAAAAAGAGTTGTGATATGAACGCAATTGTTAGAATGGCGATTCTTGAATATAAAGAAAGAGTAGAAAAGGTTAATAACTAAAAAAAGAAAGAGCTGCCACGACTCGCAATCAGAAACAGCTCTCACCACACTCGCCAGACGCTACAAACGTAGGCTTTAGACCTACTCACGTTTGACTAATTCTATTATATCAGTTTCTAAAGATTAGTCAATCAAAAAATCCTTAAACAACCAATCCATAAGATAGGGTAATAAATCCGAACAATGTTTATAAAGGTATGTTTGTATGAGGGGTGAATTGTATATTGATAATTTAAGAGATTGGTATATTTAAAAAGTTTTAAAAAATATATAAAATATGGTTGACATACATATGTTAAGGTGATATAATAAAAAGCAGTTAAAGGAGGCAAGCAAGTGGCAAAACCAAAACAGAACACAGAAAGAATTAATATTTTTCTTCCTCCTGATTTGCTAGAATCATTGAAAGATGAGGCAAGCAAAAAAGGAACAAATGTAAGTTCTTTAATTAGAATGATACTTATTGAACGGGAAGGAAATAAAAAATGATAGGTTGCTGACCCTGAGAAAGTTTACAACCTATCATAGCACAATAACAAAGGTTTCCCCTTGCACTGACTAATTCTATTATATCAGTTTCTAAAGATTAGTCAATCGAAAAATCCTTAAACAACCAATCCATAAGATAGGGTAATAAAATCCGAATAGTCAACATGCGTTCTTATGGGTATATCTATAGACGTTCCTGAAAGATGTCGCATTAGACAGTGAATCCTATAGATAGTAATTTGAAAATATAAAAACAAAATGGGTAGTTGCAGACCACTCCTATAATAAATGAAACAGGGGGAAGTAACAGGGTAGAGCCGTCCTAAGAAAACGCCTAAGAAACGGTTTTCGGCTCCAATGTCACACAACTAACCTGTACTTCCTCGTAGTGTGTGATGGGTAATGCAAAAACAGGTTAATTATTTTTAATTTTTAAGGAGATTTAAGGAAGTTTAAGGAGGTAATTTATTATGAGTAAAGCTCCTATTAAATTTGAGTTGATGGATAAGAAAGCTCTTTTATATCCGAATGATTTTGTGGCTGCTAGATATTTCGTTTTGATTTTTGATATAACGAATATAGTCATATACTCTGATTAGAGATTCTTGCCTTTCCTCTTGCCTTATTTCTTGACTAGGAGCATTAAGCATTGGTTCCAAAAGCCTTTTTATTTCTTGATTCTGTTCATCCATGAATCCCTGACTATCACAGAGGATCATAAAGTACTCTAAATCTATATTGGAGGGTAGTCCTTCATTATCACATTCTTTATTATAATTCCCTAAGCATTTTCCCATAGAAAACAAGTCCTTTTGCTCTGAAGATAACTTACTATATATTTCTTTACCTTTAATCATGTTTTCTATTTCAACACACAAATCACGTTCATAAAGATACCCATCTGCATCATATATCTTGTTCTTTGTAGACGAAGGTATTTGGCTAAGGAGATCTGAGAATTTTTTTTTAGTTGATTTGTGCTTTATCCACACTTTCCCTTTTTCTAACATATCATAACATACATTTTTTGACTTTCTATTTTCGGATAATAAAAAATTTAGATATGAAAATTGTATAGCTACGAACGCAAACTCAAAAAGTGTAATTAAGTTTTTTTCCGATTTCTTATAGGGATAATATCTTTTTAATATTGAGTCATTATCTAAAATAATTTCTTCAATGTCTTCCCAAAATAAAATTTCTATTTCAAAGAGATACTTATTATGACAACCAATAGAAAAATCTTGTATTTTTGTATCTGTATTATATGATGTCATAAGAAATACCTTTTTAATTTGTTTTTTCTCTCCCTTTTTATTTTTCGCTTCATCTTCCTTCTGTTTATAGATATCATTGATTTTCTTTATATCTGATTCCATTTTTTTAATCAATGTATCAGCTTTGTTTTCATCACAATAATTCTTACATTGTGCTACAATAAGCGAACCATCTTTTTCTTGAGCAAATAAATCAATTCCATTTTGCCTTTGTCCATTACGACCGTATAGTTTAAATTCTATATTACATTTTTCTGTTAATACATCACGACATATCAACTCGAAGTCTTCTGGCGATTTAGTTTTAGGCAATATACTTAAAGGTAGAGTTGGCATAATATACTCCCAATTAATACAAAATTTGTCATATAACATAAAGTATACATAATTTCTTGAAGCTTTTCAAGTGTGCAAATGAGTTTTCTTTATTTCCTTGCCAATCTACAAACTAGAGTAATTAAATCCGAACAATGTTTATAAAGGTATGTTTGTATGAGGGGTGAATTGTATATTGATAATTTAAGAGATCGACATAATTAGAAAGTTTTTAAAAAAGAAAAAAACTATTTGACAAAATAGATTTTATGGTGTAGAATAGTAAATGTAAAGGAGATAAAGCAAATGGCAAGACAAACTTTTGCCACGATGATTGAAAAGCCTTTGCAAGATGCCTTTAAAGTAGAGTGCAAGAAACAAGGATACAAAATGAATGAAGCTCTTGAAATTTTAATGAAGGGATTTATTGATGGAAATATCCAGATTGAAAAGACAGTTTCTTATAAGGTGATTCAAAGTGGAAAATAAAGAATAGCGGTTCCAGCCCTAGCAAAGTTGAAAACCGCCATTTTACACTCGCCAGACGCTGCAAACGTAGGTTTTAGACCTACTCACGTTTGACTAATTCTATTATATCAGTTTCTTAAGATTAGTCAATCAAAAAAATCCTTAAACAACCAATCCATAAGATAGGGTAATAAATCCGAATAGTTAACATGCGTTAGAAAAAATAATCAAGAAGGTATTGTATAGGAATATACAGTGCTTTTTTAATTGAGAGGAACTAAAATATAAATAAAAATAAATATTTATAAAAATATTGTTGACAAATGTATAACTTTGTGTTATTGTAAATACATCAAGAGGAGGTAAAAAAATGCGCAAAGCTTTTACTACCTCAATTGATACAGATATATCAGATTCTTTTAAAAAATCTTGTGAAAATTATGGGTTGAAAATGAATGTTGTTCTTGAAAGTTTTATGCAACAATTTATAGACCAAGAATTCAAGATTGAAATAGGAAAGACTGGTATAAAATTGAAAATTGAGGAAAATTAAAAATGACGGTTCTCTCCGACCAAAGACAGAAACCGTCATTCACCAACACTTGAACAAGTCAGAGTGTATATTATTATTATACACGTTCTAACGACTTAATTCAAGTCAAATTTCCCTTAATTGATAAACTCATAAGATAGGGTAATAAAATCCGAATAGTCAACATGCGTTCTTATGGGTATATCTATAGACGTTCCTGAAAGATGTCTCACCAGACAGTGAATCCTATAGATAGTAATTTGAAAATATAAAAAACAAAATGGGTAGTTGCAGACCACTCCTAGAATAAATGAAACAGGGGGAAGTAACAGGATAGAGCTGTCCTAAGAAAACGCCTAAGAAACGGTTTTCGGCTCCAATGTCACACGATTAACCTGTACTTCCTCGTAGTGTGTGATGGGTAACGCAAAAACAGGTTAATTATTTTAAATTTTTAAGAAAGTTTAAGGAGGTAATTTATTATGAGTAAAGCACCTATTAAATTTGAGTTGATGGATAGGAAAGCTCTTTTATATCTGAATGATTTTGTGGCTGCTAGAATAGCGATAGCAAAGGAAGATATGCGACATAGGGCAGAAATGAAGCCATTAAGAACAAAGCTGGAAGTAATTCATCAAAATAGAGAACATGATTTGAAAAATGGTATGAATGTACATGATGTGATTCGCAAACATTCGAGCATTGAAGTAGAGAAAGCAATACGAGCAGAGAATCGTTTACATAAGAAAATTTCAAAGTCGTTTAAAAAAGATTTACAGAATACCTATGATTTTATCCCAGATGGAATGTATGCTGCCTATGTCCGTAAGATTGAGGAGGGCAAGAGAGGGAAGTTTATTGAAAGTATCAAAGAATTTCTTAAAACTATTGGAATAGAAGAAGTAAGTCAATCAGCTCTTTGTAAATTGTCAGAACAGATTGCAGAACGGTTAGGTGTGAGGGTAAGTCATTCTGTTCAGTTGTTAGAAGAAGAAGTATTTTCTTGTATAGTAAAAGAGAAGCAATTTAATAACTTATTTATGTCAATATTCTGTGACATTTTAGTGAAACATGGAGTTATCAGTTTGTGTTGACATTCTCCCCCACTTAAAGATGTGGGGGACTTCTTGCTGGGAAAGGTTAAACCTATAATAGCTGAAGAATTTATAAAATAATATACTACCTAATCACAATAATTTTCACAGTCACTTGAATAACATTTTATATGTCTATTGGATTATAAGGGATTTATTAACTGGCGATATGAAAAAGGTAAAAGAAGAGATTGAAACACTTAAAAGAGAAATTAACCGCAAGTTATATCAAAAACCACCTTTAACCGAAAACTAAATAGAAAAAATTAAGGGTGCAAGGTCTATCAATTAAGCACCCTTTTATAATATAAGAGAGATAATATATAATATGCAATAATTAATAAAAATCTAAGTTCCTGTATAAAATGAACATTTTTTCCCTTTACAAAGTGTCCCTTTAGTTAATAAGGAAAAAGGATTTTCACAAGTACAATCATTACAAAACTTACATTTTTTATTTTTGATAGATTTGTTAGTATAGGTATAAATACTACTTTGTCCATGTATGATGCCAGCTCCATCATTGTGATTAATATCATGGATAATTCTTTTGTTATATTCTTTTATTGCACTTTCAATTGTTTTTTTCTTTTTACTCATATAAAACATAACCTTTTTACTTTTTATTATAGAATATTTATGATAGAATATCAATAAAAAAAGAAGGTGAAAAGATGACAAATAGAGATTTAGCGAATCTTGTTGATGATACTATAAAAAATACTGGTGTAACCAAAATGCATATAGCAAAACAATTAAAAGTCAGCCGACAACAAATAGATAATATTTTATCGAAACAAAACTTTAGTGTTGATGATGCAAATAGGCTTCTTAATGTGATAGGATATGAAGTTGATAAAGTTTCAATAAAAACACTAGAAAAAAATCAATAAAAATACTTGACATATATTTTAATATATGATAAGATATAATCAAGTTAAGGGAATAAAGAAAAGCGGTTCTACCGACCAAAGTAATCACCGCTTTCCTACACTCACAACAGCATATAGCCATTGCATCTTTTATTATACTTATCTATCTAGGCTATGTCAAGTCGTGAAAATCCCAAAACTTAAAGTTTTACCAATCCATAAGATAGGGTTACAAAATCCGAATAGTCAACATGCGTTCTTGTGGGTATATCTATGGACATTCCTGAAAGATGTCGTAACAGACAGAGTGTACTTACAAAACGTCCTGTCAAGTGGAGTGCTAACAGGATAACAACCAAGGCAGATTGTAAGGCTGCAAACGAGGTTAAAGAAACCATAATTGAAAGTCTAACTCCTCTAAGCAAGAGAACGTGAAAAAGGGTATCCAGCGTAAAAATGGGCCATGGTTCCGGCCATCTGACTACATCGTGGAAATTGGACTAAATCTAATCAGACGTAGTAGCGTTACCAGCGCAAACCGGAAAAATAACATATGAGTCTGAAAATGACAAGAGTTTGGCAAGTACTGATTCTGAACTTGTGACCTGTGAAGCTGTGGTGAACGTAGCGGGAGTGAAAGACAATAACTTTCATATTGGTAAGACATATACTTGTATCTTAACTATATAGTAGGTAGGAATGTAGCGAAAAAGGGGATATGAAAAACCATTAAGTAGACAGTTATTTGTAAACCACGAGGAGCAGACTAAGAAAGGGCTGTGGTTATCGGTGCAGATAGCAGAATTTGAGGACATAAATTAAATATAATAATATAGGGCTTATATCTGTCAAAGGGTATGAGCCTTTTTCAAACAAAATGAATTTAAAAATTTTTATAAAAACGTGTTGACAACTAGATATAAACGTGTTATAATCTAGTTAAATCAAAGGAGGACAGCAAAATGAAAAAAAACTTTGCAACCTCTATTGATTCAGAAATATCAGATAACTTTAAAAAGGCTTGTGATGAATACGGATTGAAAATGAATATAGTTCTTGAGGCTTTAATGCAGGATTTTTCATCCGGTAACTATTCAATCAATGTTTCAAAATCTGGTATATCAATCAAGAAAGAGGATAAATAAAGTAATGGCTCCATTACCTACGCCAATAGGAAACGGAGCCGGAACACATCGAAATGTGTTATTCTACCTAACAATTAGAGTATACATCATTTCCATAAGATTTTCAAGTCTGAAAATCAGTTCCCTTTATTTTCTTATATATAACCAGTATTTACACCTGAAAGATGTCATAACAGACAGCGTGTACTTACAAAATATCC
>CANPBV010000040.1 GCA_947572405.1 uncultured Mycoplasmatota bacterium
ATGCTTTTATAAAAAAACTTGTTTTTTTTGATTGTTTATTGAAATAAATATCATGTATGCTTTAGGATGTGAACTAATGAAAGCAAAAATCGCTAGTTTATATCAAGAGCCTAAAGAATCTATATCAATATGCATGATGAGATAATAAGGAAGTACTAAAAGTGAAACCAGGAAGGGGGTGGTTTTTTATTCGTATGTCTTAGTATTAGATTTGACTAAAAGAAAAGAGTTGCTACTTCCAGTATAATATGGCTAATACCAATGAAAGACATATTAATAGGCGTATGATAAAAAAATTTTGTTTCATTATAGTTATAAAATTAAATAAATTATTTTATCTGCAAAAGAAAAAACAGGAAGATAAACGTTACTGTTCTTGTTTAATCGCCGGTTTCACTAAACTAATTAGAATTATGTATCATTTTGCACATAAATAATTCATCGTTCTCTTTTTGCCCCCCTATTTTAAAATCGATGACACCCATTTTAAAATATTTGGAAGTAAAAAAGTTTCCAATAAAGAACTTATAAAAAATAAAATTAATACAATACCTAATATTTTTGAATATTTACCCATAATTGCTTTAAAATCTATCGTTTTATGTTTGAATACAGCTTCTATCATCCGCATAGAAACAGAAAGGGCATACATTAATAAAAGACCATAGGCAATGACATTTAATATTTGACAAGGAAAAATATAAAAAAAAGCATATAACAACCCTTTTCCTTTATAAACAAATAGCAAACTTCCTATTGAAAATCCCAATGTAAAAACTTCTTTAAAAAATAGGAATAATATAGCAGGTATCCCAACCACGGAAATTCCAAGTAACCAAATAATGCCTGATATCAAAAATTCTTTTAAGAAGGAATTGCAAAAAAGTGGCAAATAATTTATTTTATCTTTCTCTATACTCGACATATAAGAAGTTAAATATTCCTTGACTAAAGATTTATCCGTGGAAGATAAAATTGTAATAAACAATGTGCCTGATATGACACCTACTAATAATAATACCACTAAAAATATGGTGAACTTTTTGCTTGTTTTAATTTTGCTTTTTAACTTGTCCATTTCTTTCTTCATAGGTTCCACCTCACTTAAGCATATGAAATCAGAAAAAATATATTCCAAAAATGAGAAAATTATATTATAATACCTATATGAGGTGATTTCATGACTAAAGAAAAAAACAAACAAAAAAAACAAATGAATATTAATTTTAAAAAAATTGGAGTTATTCTTTTATTAATTGCCATTATAGCAATGTACATTTCTTCTTTATTATCAATATAAAAACAGCGTTATTATTTCGCTGTTTTTTTTACTTTTTTATTTGCTTTTAGCAAATCTCTAATTTCCTCTAGTAGTGCTATATCGGCAGGTTTTACTGGAGCTTCCTCCATCTTTTTCTTCATTTTTTTATGGGTTAATTTATTAATAATTTTCATAAGAATAAATATACAACTTGCAACGATTAAAAAGTCTACTACATTCTGAATAAACGAACCATATAAGATTTCTGCTGATCCAATTTTGAATGAAAGACTAGAAAAGTCTAATCCTCCTAATACAATACCTATTAATGGCATCAATAAATCATTTACAACAGACGTTACAATTTTTCCAAAGGCACCTCCGATGATCACTCCAATTGCCATATCAAGAACATTCCCTCTTGAGATAAATTCCTTAAATTCTTTTAGCATAAATATTCACTTCCTGGATAATATTATAATATAATTTTCTTTTTTTCTCAAGTAAAAAGAAGCTAAGTTTAGCTTGCTTCTTGGTCTTCTGCTTCTTCCAACATATTTGTAATAAAAATACCATATCCCTTTTGTGGATTATCAACAACAACATGGGTTACTGCACCGATAATAAAATTATCTTGTATAATTGGGGAACCACTCATTCCTTGAACAATACCACCTGTTTTTTGCAACAATTCCTGATCCGTAATTTCAAATACTATATTTTTCGTTTTTTGCTTCGCATTCTTATCAATTTTTGTAATAGATATCTCATATTCTTTAATTGCTTGGTCTTCTAGCACAGTTAAGATCTTAGCAGTGCCTTTTTTTATCTCATCAGGTTCCGCAACTTTATATTTTGTTTTTCCATCTAGTCCTCCTGTATAAGTTCCAAAAATTCCTTTTGTCGTATTCTCACTAATTGTACCATTTACTTTTTCATAATGAAATTCTGCATTTTTTTCTCCTGGAACTCCATCTTTACTTGGTGTAATACTAGTAACGTTAGATTCAAATATTTTTCCATCCTTAATCTCTAAAATTCTACCTGTTGATTTTTCAATAATCTCATGTCCTAAAGCTCCAAAAACATTATTTTCTGGATCTATAAATGTTAATGTACCAATACCAGTAATGCTGTCTTTTACATAAAGACCTGTTTTATAGACACCGGTTTCATCCTTGTATAATTTTAAATTAGTTTCGCTTTGTGCATTCTCTCTTAAATAGCCAATCTGAATAGTCCCGTTCTTTTTATTCGTACTTATTTTCTGCACCATGTCTTCCACAGATGAAACATTTTCTCCTCCTATTGTTGTGATAATGTCTCCAACCTTGAGTCCCGCTTCTGTTGCTGGATATTTATTTTCCACCTGATATAAACCTACAATCATCACACCCTTGGAATGAATTTCTATTCCAATATTTTCTCCCCCAGCGATTAGATAATCTGAATAAGCTAAAGCGTTTATTGGTATGATAAATAATGAAAGAAGAAGTAAAAGGAACGATTTTTTAAATTTTTTAAAAAACATTTGAAATCTCTCCTTCACTTTACAGACTACATTTTTATTATGAAAAAAACGCAGTCAATTATGAATACAAAAAAATACCAAAATGGTATTTTTAGACAACTACGATTCTATTTCAAATGTTTGTAATTCTCCATTTTCTAAAACAATTTTGTTTACTTGTTCTTCAACCGATTTTAGTTTTTCATCACATTCTTTTACAAGTTTCATCGCTTTCGTATATTTATTAATAGAATCCTCCAAATCCGTATTTCCATTTTCTAATTCATTAATAATTGTCTCTAACTCTTTTATTTTTTCTTCAAATTTTTTTTCTTTTTCTGCCATGTTACTCCTCCGTTTTTATTTTTTTTACCATAATGATTCCATCCTGAAATTTTAATTCCAATGGTATTTCTTTCACATCTGAAACACTTTTTACCAAATGACCATTTTGATATGTTAATGTATATCCTCTTTTTAAAACGCCCAATGGGTTTAGTAATTCTAATTTTTCAATAATTTGTTCTAAATTATTTTGATAAGGTCCATAAATCGTTTGTGGTTTTAATAAAATATGGTTATGTTTAATATGCTCTAAATTTTTTTTTGATATTTCTAATTCATGTAATATTAAAGATGTCAACCTAGAATGCAACAAGTCCACTTTTTGTTTTTTGTTTTCATACATTACCATTGGTGTTTTTACAACATAGGAATTCTTTAAACTATCTAAATATAATTTGTTATAATTAATTTTTTTTAAGATATTTTCTTTCAACCGGATTTTTAGTTGTTCAAGATGATTTAATAAATCTATCATATTCGGAACCGCTATTTCCGCTGCTCCTGTTGGGGTAGGTGCTCTTAGGTCGGAAACAAAGTCGCTAATTGTATAGTCAATTTCATGCCCAACGGCACTAATAATTGGGATTGGAGAATAATAAATCGCTCTTGCTACAATTTCTTCGTTAAATGGCCATAAATCCTCAATAGAACCTCCGCCTCTTCCTACGATTAAGGTATCCAATTCATAGTGCGAAGCCATATCTATTTTGGCTGCAATATCACTAGCGGCATTTTCCCCTTGTACTAAAGCTGGAAAAAGAATCGTTTCACAAATTGGAAATCTTCTTTTGATTGTTGATAAAATATCCTTAATTGCTGCTCCTGTTGGGGCCGTTACAATTCCTATTCGGGTTGGAACCCTAGGAACTGGTTTTTTATGGGTAGGATCAAATAAGCCTTCTTTCGCTAAATCCCGCTTTAATTTTTCAAATGCAATGTATAAGTTGCCTAATCCATCTTGTTCCATTTGTTCTACATAAATTTGATATCCACCTGTTGCTTCATAAATACTAATTCTACCAGCAACTAAAACTTTCATACCCTCAGCAGGTACAAAGTTTATTTTTTTTGTATTTGTACTAAACATAATAGCGTTAATCTTACTACCTTCATCTTTTAATGAAAAATAGAAGTGACCAGTCGTATGTGCCTTAAAGTTAGAAATTTCTCCTTTTAAAAATACAGTTCTTAAATGTTCATCTGTATCAAATTTAACTTTTAAGTATTTGGTGATAGCGCTAACTGTCAAATACTTATCTTGATTCATTCTTGTTCTCCTTATCGCGGTAAACACTATCTAATACTGCGTTAATCATCTTACGAACCTCATCATCGCTATAGGACTTCGCTAATTCAATTGCTTCGTTGATCGCGACAATTTCTGGTGTTGAAGTATATAAAAGTTCATAAATTCCAATTCTTAAAATTGCTTGATCCGTATTTCCTAAACGATCTATTGTCCAATTTTTCAAATAATGATTTGCTAGATCATCAATTTCATTTTGATAGGTAATAACTCCATATACAACATCTTTTACAAATTCATTTTCTACTTCTAAAACGTCTTTGATAACATGTTCTACTTGATATTCAATTTTATTCTTTGCATAAATATTTATTTGATACAAAATTGTCATAATTTTTACACGAAGCTCACTTCTGGTCATCTGTTCCATTTATCATCACCTTTTTTCATTTTATCATAAATAAGGTAAAAACAAAAGGATAAAAATAGATAATACAATAAAAGGCATGAAAAGAATAACATTTTTTTAACCAGCTAGTTATAACTGCTATTTTTGTTTTTTATGCCTTTATTATATATATAACGATTCCTTTGGCTGAATCACATCTATTCATAAATGATTCCTTTTTTATATTTCCCTATACATTTTTGGCTTAGTTTATACAAATTGCTTAGGAAATGATTCAAATTTAACCATTTCCACTCTCATATAGTTTCTGCCTCCATTTTCTAATTCCTTTTTAACTATATCAATTCATTGAAATTCACTTTTGTTGATCCAAAGTAAAATTAGTTAGATTAATTTTTTATAATATGATGAGGAAATTTAATCCCTTTTTTTGATCTTTACGGCAGTTCCATAAGCTATTATTTCAGCTGCTCCATTCATGACCGCAGAAGAGCCATAACGAATATTGATAATCGCATCTGCTCCTAAGCTCTTCGCATCATCCACCATTCTTTTGGTGGCCATTGCTCTAGCAGTTGAAATCATTTCTGTGTATCCAGCAATTTCTCCACCCACAATCGTTTTCATCCCTGCCATAAAGTCCCTGCCTATATTTTTAGATTGAACAATTTGTCCCTTTACAATCCCTAATGCTTCTACAATCTCTTCTCCTGGAATATAATCAATATTTACTAGCTTCATCTTCTTCTCCTCCATTAATTTCTTTCATTCTACTAATTAAGTTTACAATAATTCCAAATAGTGGCACTCCTAAAATGAGCATTAGAAATGCATAAATAAGCCATGGTATATTTTCTGACTCAGTACATTGAAAATAAGTAATCATTCCGATTAAAAATAGAAAAAATATACCAAATAGAAGACTCGATATGATTGCTCCTACTATTTTTTTCGTTTTACTTGTTTTGATATCCCTCATTGTAAATCCTTCCTTATTCAAAACATTCATTGTTTTAAAATATTCTTCAATTTCTATGGTTTCGTATGTATCAGCTGATGTAATAATGGAAGAACACATAGTTTTGATTTTTAAATAATTTTCTTCTTCCTTTTCAATTTTTTTAATCCTATCTGCCATACATTCTTGTAATGTCAATTCCCTATTTTCAAGTTGTTTCAACTCCCTGATAGGGACATTTAGCTCTCTTAAAAATTTAATGATTTTTAATTTTTGAATATCTTTTTCGTTATAAATACGATAATCATTTTCTCGATTTCGTTTCGGTGCTAATAAGCCGTTTTCTTCATAATAGCGAATACTTTTTTTAGAAAGCCCAACTATGTGTTCTACTTCATTAATAAGCATATGCTCCTCCTTTCTAAAATATATGATAGACGATTCCCTTAGGGGAAAGTCAAGCCTTTTTCTATTTTTCTACTAGTCGGAAACTCTCATCAATAAGCTGTTTTAACAGTTCCATATCTGTTTCTTTATTTAAAAGAATTGTAAACCAATATTTTTTATTCATATGATAAGCAGGAAATATTGTTTTGTAATCGATCAAACTTTGAACTTTATCTGGCTGATTTTTTAAATTCATAGCGTCTACAATATGGTCACCTTTTAATCCCAGTCGTTCTATTGAAATATTCATAACAAGTCCATACCATTTATAACTTTTTTGTGTTTTCAAAGTAAAATAATCAGGAAATTCTTCCCAGGAATACTCTGGAATTGTTTTATATTTTTCTTTGACATATGATAAAATTTGTCCTTTTACATCAAAACTTTTAAAACAACTTTTTATCCATTCTTTTCTGATTTTTTCTATTTTTATTTTTAACTCTGCTAGATAAGTACCTTCAGCTTCTTTGATATAAAAAGGCAAATATTTTTCCCCAGACATCTTTTCATAAACATCGGTTTTCAATATATTATGTTCAATAGTAAATATAACATATAAATCAGAGTTCAAATCTTTTTTCCATATGTAAGAACTTTTTTCTTTCCTAAAACCGTATTCTAATAATTTTTGAGATTCAATTTTATATTGCTTTAATAATTGTTCTTCTATCATTTTCTCTTCCCTCTAATAATTTCTATCCTCTGATACTTAAAAGCCAAAATCGTAAGTTTCTTTTTGCAAGTGGGGCATTTTGTATGTTTGATTCCTCTTTTGGCTGGAAGTGGTAAACGTAATATTGTTTGGCACTTATGACACTTTTTATAAATGTGATCTTTATCTTTCCTGTTTTTAATAATAGTTTCAAATGGTTTTCTAATACTATCTTTGATCTTTAAAAATAACTGTCTCTCTTTTTTTCTTGCTTCAATATTTTTAGAAAAGGTCCTAAAAAGGATTGTAAAAATTAACAGAATTTCTAATCCAAATATCCAACCTTGCCTCCAAAATAAATTTATAATAAAACAACACACATAAGAACCTAATAAAAAATGATTGAATTCATCTGTTCCATATCTTCCATACATAAATGTTATAATTTTATTTAAAAAATTCATATAGTCCCTCCTTTAAAGTTTTATTAAAATTACACCGAGCGTTAATAGCATAGCTGCTATCACCTTTTGAACAAACCTATTTTTATTTTTAAACACTAAAAATTCTATCATTGCATTCATAATAGAAGTCAACGTGAAAATGGGTGCAACAACAGCAATGTCCCCTAACTGATAGGACCTGACGGAAGATATTAGCATTAAACTCCATGACAAAGCCGCTATTAAAAATTGTTTTTTATGATATGTATGAAATTCCCTTTTCAAATCTCTAACTTTATATCTACCAAATAATTTAATAAAAACGGCGGGAATAGATACTGTTATAATTGTATAAAATGCCAGATTAAAATAATCTGAAATATTTACATTAATAAGCATTGCAAGTGCAAATAAAAAATTAGAAATAAAAGACATGACAAAATATTTATTAATTTTAATTTTTCCTTTTTCAAATGCCAATATGAGGTTTGCAAAAATTATAATGATTGCTCCTATAATTCTAGTAACAACCAGCTTTTCTTTCAAAAATACGATTCCAAAGAAAATCATGAAAACAGTAGAGAGTTGTTTTAATACACTAAAGGTTGATGGTTCGAGCCCATACCTGGATTCAATATTAAGTCTATCTGTAATCGCATATAAACCAGTAACAATAAGTAGTGTAACATAAATACTAGGATCATTTGGCACTGTAAATTTAAACAGTGGAAGAAATAAAATAGAAAAAAGGGCTGTAAAAAATTCTAATAAAATGGTTAAAGCTCCTGCATCTTTCATATTTCTATTTGCAACTTTAAAGGTGTGTGCAAACAAAACTGCTGATGCCAAGTAAATGGCTACCCATGTTTCCCATAATTCAAATAGTTTCATCTTATCACCTATCACTATTTTATAGCGAAAAGAAAAGAATGTAAAGATAACATTCTCTTTAAAATAAAGCATATACAAAAAAATTTTTTTTGCGCTTAATATCCTCTTACACCTTCTAGCGATTCATCATGTTCAATATATTCACTTACTAAAATATGTCTATATTTGTCCTTTGTATCTCTAATATAAATATCTTTAATTCCTGCGTTGATAATCATTCTTTTACATAATGCACATGGATTAGAATTCTCTACATAACTTCCATCTTTATAATTTTTACCACATAAAAATAATGTTGCTCCTAACATTTTACTTCGCTCTGCACTTATGATCGCATTTTGTTCAGCATGAACACTACGACATAATTCGTATCTCTCTCCTCTTGGAACTTCTAGTTGTTCCCTTACACAGATATGCATTTCACAACAATTTTGTCTGCCTCTAGGTGCTCCTACATACCCTGTAGAAACAACTTCATCATTTTTAATAATCACAGCCCCATAATTTCTTCTAAGGCAGGTCCCTCTTTCTAAGGCCACTTCTGCCATATCTAAATAATAATTAATTTTATCAATTCTTTTCATTATCTCACATCCTTACTTCATATATTCATTAAAACTAAATATTATATTTTAATGATATCTTCTCTTTATCACATCACTTTTTTGCAATCTTCCAATCAACATAGTGCTATTAGAATCATGCCACAGAAAGTTTTGATTTACTTTTTTTTCATCATAATTAGCATAGCAATATTTGCAAAAATGTTTACAGGAATTATAAGCTCCGATATCAACCATTTGTACACAATTGCAGTTTCCACCTTTTCTTGCCTTCCAAGTTTTATATGTTTTTTTGGTTAGTTTAAATGCAAGCGCATGACTCAGACATTCCCCATTTATAAAGCCATATTCTATTAGATTTTTTTGTTCAAAACAGGTTTGAACTGTCATACCATATTTTTCTGCGCTTTTACTAAAAGAAATTCCAATTTCTTTGTAATCCATTTCCGTAAATGGTTTTATATTTAATATTTTGCCATTTGTTCTAACATTTTTATAATGATCTATAAAAGATACAATAATAGTTTTGACATATCCCTTTAATAAAAAGCACATATTTGTAAATGCTTTTTTGTGATATTCTAGAGTATAAATTGGACTTAGGAAAATTGGGTCATAGCGCACAACTAAATTATCGATTCCAACAATTTTTGATAATTCCTTGATTGCTTTAATAATCATGCCTTTGGGAGGAACATTTGGTTCAATATCTTTTTTATATGGTGTCAAAGTTACATGAAACAGAATTGGCTTTTGAATTGTTGGCAAAAATTTTAAAATAGGAATTGGATTTTTAGTACAAAATAAAATTGCCTCAACATCCTCAAAATAGATTCTATTTACCATAGTTTCAGAAAACGGGTTTCTGACATCAACAAAGCCTTCTTGATAACGTTTCATAAACCAATTGGTATAAAATGCTACAATATCTGTTCTTCCGCTTACATTCAAAATCATATTATGATCTATAGAAAAAAGAAACTCAATCTTTCCTGTTCGCTTTCTTTTGCTTCTTTAGTTGTAACGTGATATAATCCAATTTTTCTTCCACTCTTTTGTTTTGAACATAATTTACAATCAAAATAATACTTGTCCCAACTGTTACAAAAACTAGACTCCATAAAATTGCAGAAGTATTGAGTTGACTTTCATTCTTTGATGTATTGTATAAATCACCAGAGTCAGTTTCATCACTTGGATTTATATATCCCTCACTACTTGCATTTTTCATGGCTTCCTCTATAAGATTATCCTTATTTTTATTTTCATATTGGTCCATAATTGCTTTTTTAATTTGGTCATCATAGACATTTGCATATCCAGGAAAATATTTGTCTCCAATGATAATAAATGGAACTCCCTCTACCTCTACTTTTAAAGTATTAGAAAAACCATTTAGCAAGGGGGCATTTCCTTCGTCTTGCCAAACTTCATAAGATACAACTCTAAAATATTTTCCATATTCTGGTACAATACTATTTAGAAAGGTTAAAAAGCTACGGCAATATCCACATCCTTTTCCTCGAAAAAGATATATAATCGCCTGATCTTCCGTTTCCAGATAACCAGATAGGTCATGTTCAATGCCCTCCTCTGTTAAGGCTTGCTCTAAATTTGTAGAATGATACGCATTTTCTTCAGCCTTTACTTGCCACGGAAATAATACTATCATTGTAATCATTAAAATTAAAATTTTCTTTTTCATAAACTCACTCCATAAAAATTATAATTGTTTATTTCATGAAAGTCAAAGGTTTTATCAAACATTCACAATTCTTTCAAAAAATCTATAAAGGAAATCAAATATAAATGAATCTATCTAAATAGGTCATCCCTAATTACAATATAGCCTTCATGTGTAGTTGTAAACAATAAGGGCATATCTTTATCATCAAAAAAAGCAATATCATTTATTCCAAAATCAGTTTCTTCTACAATATCACCATTATTTGAAACCATATATTTACAGAAAGTTTTAAATTGTTTTAAATATTTAAAAATATCACTTGATGATTTGATTTTATATATTTTGCTTTTTTGACTGGATTTTGTTCCCCACCATTTGTTTTTTAACTCCAATGACATAATAAGACTTTCGAATTTCTCTATAAATTTTGTTTCTTCTTCATTGATTAAGACATACTCAATATATGTACATTTATTTTCTAGTTGTTTTATTATTTTCAAGTATTCGCTATGGCTATTTAATTTTCCTGTATAATCTAATAATTTCATAGGATTAACACCTCCCCAAAGTATGATTTATCTTTTAAAGTAGCCTGTAATAGCTCCTTTTTGCAGAATATGTCCTTCCATTTTTTTTAATAATTTTCTTTTCATGCTGTTAGGAGACAATTCCAATATATGGTTTAATGAATATATGGTATATCTATAATTATGCCTTCCCCCTTTCGGAGGTTTCGCACCCCTATATTTATGAAATCCATAAGCAATTCCTTGCATAACATTTTCCTTATTACCAACATTTTCTGGAATTATGGTTTCTGCTTTTATATTCCAAGCAATCCAATGTGTAAAATCCTTTATAGGATGACTTAAATCTTCTAAAATAACTACCAAGCTTTCTGCTTTACTTGACAAATTTTTTATTCTAAATTCTGGAGATATATTTTTTCCATATCCAGTATATTGTATTGGAATCAAATCCCCATCTCTAAAAGTTGTTTCAATTTCTAATTTTTCATAATCCATAATTAACTCCTATCATCTTAAAATTGCTGTTTTATTGTTTCAAAAAATGAATATATTAAAGGATAAAGCCAATGGTTATTTGAATCATAAGCTACAACAATATGAATATTTCTTCATTAATGGAAATACTATATAATGTAGTACATAAAATCCATGGATTGACTTTAAATATAATTCGTGCTACAATTTAATTACTCAATGACCAAGGGTTATATGAGTCCTGGAGACGCAACTATTTATTAGTTGCGTTATCCGTTTGTGCTGTATTTTAAAAGTTTCTAAGAATTAAGCGTTTTTTTTATATTTATTGTATTCTTTTAATACATTTTGTAGATATTTAGGTTCATCAATTAAGTATGAACTAATTATATACATATCATTTTTGTTTCTTTCAAGAATTATTATATAGCTATATAAATGATCACTATATAATAATTTAGTTCTTTTAGTATTTTTATATGGAGCAGTCCATATTTTTATTTTACTACATTCTAAATCATCACAAGTTGAACAATTCAAATAGTTTTTTATCATTGGCGCAACATGATTTATAAAATAAGCACGTGGTTCTTTCAGTCTAATTTTCATACCTAGTGTTTTTTGAGTTTTAGTTGTTAAATGAAAGAACCCTTGCATTCTATTGTTTTCAAATGGAGTAGTAAATACTTTAATTTTCATTCCATTAATTTTTAAATCACCATAATATATATTTTTTATAAAGTAATTGTATAATTCATTATCTGTAGTAGTTTCTGGTAACGGTCCATTTAAACCACATTTATTTTTAGTCGATATCATCTCTTGATCTCCAAATAAATATATTAAATTTTGTGTTACTATAGTATGATGATATGTCAAAACTATTTTGATATAATTTTTTAATTTCATGAATAATATTTAGCTTTACACTATTTCCAGATAAGCCTCTATAATAATATGATAATGCTCCAATCAAAATATCATTAATTTGTAATATTGGTGCTTCATAAGATCTAATTGGCTGAACTTTTTTTATAGTTTTTTTATTTGTATCTGACATTTTAATTCTTAAATAATCAAGCATTACTTGATGATAATAATATGAGTTTGTATCTTTTATATCAGGATATATATTATATGAATTGCCAGGAATAATAATATATTTTAACATATCGTAATATGCCTTATGATAAAAGTCGTTTTCAGTTTGATGATATTTTTCGTGATGCAATTTTGTCTTATCAATTACAATAGCTCTAAATTTTAAATCATCATTATTAAAGAAATAATTAATAATATCTAAATATAATTTTTCAGTTTTTTTATCAATCTTATTCCATTTTAATTCTATTGGTGTTAGTATAGATATATAGACACGAAAATTTGAAAGGAATGGTATAATAT
>CANPBV010000041.1 GCA_947572405.1 uncultured Mycoplasmatota bacterium
AGGCTTATAAAAAAGAAGGAATTGAGATAGGAAAAAAGCAGGGTGAAAAACGAGGTGTTATGAAAACTGTACGTTCTATGATTCAAAAAGGTTTTGACATTGATTTAATTATAGAGATTAGTGGATTAACTAAAAATGAAATATTAAAATATCAAAGAAGTATGGATAATTTATAATATGGGGTGTTAGTAAATATGTATCAAATTAGAAATAAAAATTTCTAATTTTTTAGTCTATTTTCATTTCTTTTTCATATAGTGTAATGAACTGGAAGGGTGATATTATGAAAAAGATAATTCCATTTAAAAAAGAGATTATTTTTAAAACTAATTTAGCAGAAATTACAAGCATTTCATTAGAACATTCATTACACAAAGAGGGCGACCATTTAATAGCGGGCTCATTTTCTTTAAACGGAGAATATAAAATTACTGATACAAGTACAAACACAGAGGCATTTTCTTATGAATTGCCATTTGATATTCATATAGATGATCATTACTTATTAGATCATAGTACAGTAGACATTGATGACTTTTATTATGAAATTGTGAATGAGAATGTATTAGCTGTAAGTATTGATGTAAAAGTAGACAAACTAGAAGAAAAGCCATTAATAGAAGAAAGAGAAGTAATAGAGGAAAAGCCAGTAATAGAAGAAAGACAAGAACCTATTTTTGAGCAAATTACACCGATTAAAGAAGAGACGCTAGAAGAAGTAAAAGAAAAATTAGAAAAAGAAGAAAGGGTGGAGGAAATTTTGAAAGTGGAAGAAAAAACCCAGGAACAAGCGGAAATGGTAGAAACAAATAGAACCTCTTTATTTGGAGCAATGGATGAAAGTGAAACTTATATGACCTATCGTGTTTACATTATTAGAGAAGGAGATTCTATTGAGAACATTTTAGCGCGTTACGAAATTACAAAAGAAGAATTAGCGTCCTATAATGATTTATCCGATGTAAAATTAGGGGATAAACTGATTATTCCGGCTGTTTATCATGCAAAAAGTGAATAAATTATTAAAAAAATATGCTTTAAAGCCTCATCGGTATCAAAAGGAAGGTCAAGTTACTTTTGTAGATACTGAAGAAGGACGTTATGCAATTAAGCCAAAAAATTCTGAAAAAAATAACATTTATCAATATTTAGATACTAGAAGTTTTGGATACTATCCAAAAGTATTAAGTGAAGAAGATGATGAATTTGAAATAACAGAATATGAACAAGACTTGGATATGCCAAGTGAACAAAAAATTTTAGATTTGGTAGACTTGGTTAGTTTACTCCATAATAAAACCACTCATTATAAAGAAGTTGATGAAGCGGATTATAAAAAAATATTTGAAGATATTTCTAATAACATAGAATACTTATATAGTGATTATAATGATCGTATGAATCTGATTGAGTCTCATATTTATATGAGCCCTAGTGAATATTTACTTGCTAGAAATATCTCTAAAATTTATGCCGCTTTAGGGTATGCCAAAAAAGAACTAGATAATTGGTATTACCTAGTAAGTGAACTTCGGAAAGAAAGATTGGTTGTGATTCATAACAATTTAGATTTAACTCATTTTATTCGTAATAAAAATTCTTATTTAACAAGTTGGAGAAAAGCAAGAATTGACATGCCGATCTTTGACTTGTATAAATTATATTTACGTCATTCTTTGGATTTTGATTTTTATGAAATACTGAGAAGATATGAAAAAAATTATCCATTAAAAGAAGAAGAGCGAAAATTATTATTTATTTTAATAGCTCTTCCTGATAAATTAGAATTAACGGATTCCGAGTATCAAAATTGTAACATTATAGGAAATTTAATTGATCGACTTTACAAAACAGAAAGCTTATTATCACCATATTATATGAAACAAGAAAAAAACGGATAGTAGCCAAAAGAAGAAAATGAGAAATAAATTAAAACGAGTAACGATGAATAAAGTTAAAAGCAATTGATAAAAAAGAATAATGCAACAGATAAAGTGTGCAATGAACCATTTTCCTCTTCCACACCACCAATTATTGTTACGATTCATAGTATCACCTATTATATTGTATTCAGAATATGAAAAATGGAAACTAAAACTGATAGAGTCTTAGTTTTTTTGTGTGGAAATAAGAAATGCAAATCATATTTAAAAATTATTTAATGGAAATAATTTCATTTAAAAATGGATTGTGATAATCAGGTTTTCCTATTATAATATATTTAGAGGTGAGAAAGTATGCCAGAATTGCCAGAAGTGGAAACTGTAAAGGAAACGTTAAAACATAATGTAATTGGAAAAACGATACAAGAAGTTTACGTTTATCATAATAATACAATAGAATATCCAACTGTAGAAGATTTTAAAAAGCAAATTAGAAATGAAAAAATCATGAATATACATAGACGTGGTAAATGGCTTTTATTTGAATTAAGTCATTACTATTTACTAAGCCATTTAAGAATGGAAGGAAAATATTTTATAAGAGAAAATGATGATCTAAAATTATTACATGAACTTGTTAAATTCCATTTTTCAGATGGTACAAGTTTACGTTATCATGACACTAGAAAGTTTGGAAAAATGCATTTGATAGAAAAAGGCAAAGAATTTGATAGGAAGCCCTTAAATGGGTTAGGATTAGAACCATGGGATAAAACCTTAACAGAAAAATATTTAAAAGAAAAATATAGTGGAAAAAGAATTCCCATTAAGACTTCTTTATTAGATCAAAGCATTATAACAGGAATTGGAAATATTTATGCAGATGAAATTTTATTTTTATCTTCTATTCATCCATTAAAACCATGTTCTAATTTAACAAAAAAAGAACGTGAAAATATGATTGCAAATACGAAAAAAGTATTAGAGCATGCTATCAAATTAGGGGGAACAACCATTCGAACTTTTGAATCTAGTGAAGGAGTTCATGGATTATTTCAAAATGAATTATATGTTCATGAACAAAAAGTTTGTCCAGATTGTGATAGCAAAATTTTAAAAATAAAAGTTGGAGGAAGAGGAACCTATTATTGTCCCAAGTGCCAGAAATAAAGGTAGAACTTAAAATCAATTTTATCATAAAATAATAAGAAAAAATTTTTACCTAAAAACATACAAAAAAACTATTGATTTAAAATGAAAATCATAGTAAAATGTTATTCATTCACATAAAAAGGAAGTGTTGTTTTATATGAAAAAAATAGAAAAAAGATTAAAGAAAACAAAAATTATTTGTAGTATTGGTCCAGCAAGTAATGAAGTAGATGTCATGGAACAAATGGCATTATCTGGAATGAATGTAGCAAGAATTAATTTTTCTCATGCAACAATAGAGGAAAGAGAAAAAGCAACAAGTTCTGTTCGAGAAGTTCGAAAAAGAACAGGAATGAATGTTGCAATTTTTTGGGATACGAAAGGTCCTGAATTCCGTTCTGGAATGATGGAAAATGATGGAATCGAATTAGTAAATGGAAATAAAATTCGTATTGTAAAAGAAAATGTATTGGGAACAAGTGAAAGATTTTCTGTTAACCATCCAGATGCTTTAAATTCATTAAAACCAAATGATGAGTTCTTACTAGAAAACGCGAAAATGAAACTTCAAGTAAAGAGTGTTGAAGAAGATGGCGTTACTTGCGAGATTATTAGTGGTGGAAAACTTGGAAATAGAAAAAGTTTAAGTGTTCCTGGTGTTACTTTAGATATTCCATATATTAGTGAAGCAGATAAAGAAGATATCAAATATGCTTGTGAACATGGAGGAGAATTTTTGGCTATCTCATTCGTATCTTCTAAAGAAAATGTATTAGAAGTAAAGGAATTATTGAAACAATATGGTAGAGAAGATTTACAAATTATTTGTAAAATTGAAAATCAATTAGGTTTAGATAATTTAGAAGAAATTTTAGAAGTATCAGATGGGGTAATGGTTGCACGTGGAGATTTGGGCGCCGAAGTTCCAAGTGAACTGTTACCAATTATTCAAAAAAGGATGATACAAACTTGTCGTAGCATGGGAAAAATTTGTATTGTTGCAACAGAAATGCTAGAAACTATGATGGAAAATGCAAGACCAAAAAGAGCAGAAACAAGTGATATCGCAAATGCAGTATTAGATGGAACAGATGCAGTTATGCTTTCAGGAGAAACAACAGTTGGAAAACATCCTATCGAAACTGTAGTGGCAATGGCTAAGATTTGTGAAACAACAGAACAATATGCAGAATTTGATTATATTTATGAACAAGAAAAAACAAAAGAAGTAACTGCAGCAATTGCAAGTGGGGTGGTAGAAGCAGCTAGTCGCTTAGAATCAAGATTGATTTGTGCTCCAACAATTACAGGTCATACAGCTCGTGCTATCAGTAATTTAAAACCAGATGCCTTTATTTTAGCGCTAGCGCCAGACGAAAAAACAGGACGTAGATTAGCCCTTAACTGGGGAGTATATACAAGTGTATTACCAGTATTAGATTCTACTGATGAAGTTCTATCAAGAAGTGTTGATGCTGCAAAGGAATTTATGGAATTTGAAAAAGGTGAAGCAATTATCATTACTGGTGGTTTTCCAGCGAAACAGGCTCACCATACAAATTTACTTAGAGTAGAAGTAGTTGACTAATTACTTCTTTTTTTTTATAATGTTAATAGTAGAAAAGTGAGTGAGCATATGAAAAAAAATGGATTTACATTGGTAGAATTATTAGGTGTAGTGATTATCATTGCGGTTTTATCTTTAGTGGTTTTTCCTTTGGTTATGAATGGATTTAAGAAGAATAGAACAGAAATTAGTGGAGTTACTAAAAAATTAATAGAAGATGCAACAATCATGTATATGGATGGAAAGCCAAACTTATATGAAAAAGTGGATGGAAATATTTATTGTATTTCCTTATCAGAAATTGTAAGCTCTGGAAATCTATCAAATCCCTTGAATGATCCAGCGACAGGTAAAGAAGTATTAATGTCGGATAAAGTAAAGGTAACAATTGAAAACAGGCAATATCTACCAAGTTATATTGGGGACAGTGATTGTGTAGAATCAAGATCTTAGATCTTGGTTTTTTCTTTTGAAGCTAAGGAAAGGAATTAGACATCTATTATTCAAATAGTTAACATATTATTTGAAAGAGTGAGAAAGTATATACGGGAATCATTATAAAGAAAAACATATAAAACATCATATCATGAAGTATAATAGCCAAAAATTATTTTGCCATTTTGTTTATTAAAAATATTGATTATTCCAAAAAAGTTTTAATTTATAGACATATTCGTGGAATTTCAAATTCAGTTTACTACTAATTTACTACTTTACAAATATGTATTAGGAATATTAAATTTTATTGGTGCTTTTTAACCTTTATAATTATATCTAGGAGTATCACCCAAATGAACTTGCTGTTATATTGAAATTTGTAATTGTTTTGTAGTATAATTATTTTAATGTTGGAGAGTGTAGTTATGGAAATAAAACTAGTACAAGCTGAAAATGGTGTAGATTTTAAATTATGTAATGAGATGGGCGTACAAATTGTCGGTTTTGATGTAGAGATCAGTAAAGAAACTGCTTTTATTAGTTATGAAACACAAGAGAGTTTTAGAAATCAAGGTTACGCTAGTAAAGGATTAATTTTATTAAGAGATACATTGTTTAGTGATGATAGTATTTTATTTTTAGGATTAATAAATTTATCTGGTGACTTTAGTAGAAAAGTCGCTGAAAATGCTGGATTTTTTTCTCGTAGCGGCAATCTTGACTATTATATTTGCTTAAGTCCTCATGCAGAGCAAATTATAAATGATAGATTAAGTTCGTTGGATATTTCCTCTTTTGAATATAAAAGAACTCAGAGGATTTTTGAGAAAGTGCAAACTTTGAGGCATGCTGAAAATAGAGCGAAACAAAAATTACAAGACAAATTAGATGAGTTATTACAAATAAGAGAACTTGAAGAACCAGACGATTATAAAAAATATGTTGAATCGGAAATTAATCATTTAGAAAGAATACTAGCAGTTTCACAAGATATTGAAAAGAAAATGGGATAATAAAAAAATATAAATAGATAGTTAAACTATAAACTCGATTTTTTTCGGTGTTTCTTTTATTTCATATTTATGTGTAGATATTCTATGAATTTTACCATTTATATTATTAACATAGTCCTCGGCAACTATAATAATATCATCATAAAAATGTGATTTTCTTTAGCAATAAGTTAATTCATAGTTTTACAATTATATATCATTTACTAATTACTAAATTTTTGCAAATTAATATGCTACATGCTTCTTGCTACATAATAAGGGTAATACTATACCTTATTATGGCGAAGACTTTAGTTGCTCCGCAACCAGTCTCGCCTATAAGACTATACTTTGAACTATGCGATGCCATAGTTTTTAAAATTAATACTTTAAAAGATTTCTAAATTTTTACTACTAATTTACTACTTTTGAAAGTGAAAACATAAGAAATTATAACAATTTATAAGAATATCCTTCAAAAACAGAGATGTCGTAAACGCTTATAAATACAGGCTATGACGCTATTTAAGAACTTATAAAAAGATACTCACAAAAATGCAATATTTTTGTAATAAAAAATGTGTTATAATAGGTGCAGAAGGTGACGTATGAAAAGAAGTCAAGTTTTAATTATATTATTTTTATTTTTAGTGATGTTGTTGTTTAATGTTAACAAGTATATTTCCAGCAGTGTAGTTGTATATCTATTTGTAAATGGGATTTCTATTTTAACCGCGTTCGCAATTATGTTTGGAAACAAGAAAATCGAATCTAAAATTGCTTGGGCAATATTGGTTTTATTTGTTCCGATTGTTGGAGTTTTGTTTTATATTATTTTAGGAATTGAATATAATCGGTTTAAAAAGTTTGATCCAAAGATAGATGTAGACAAAGTCATTTCTAGAGTGTTACAAGAAGATGTGGAAGATACCAGAAAATTTGAGGAAAAGTTAGGTGATTGGAAAAAGCTAGTCCATTATATAGAAAATGTAGGTGATTTCCCACTTCATTTAAATACACAATCAAAAATTTTGACAAATGGTCCTGAGAAATTTGAATGCTTAAAAGAAGAATTAAAAAAAGCAAAGCAATTTATTCATTTAGAATACTTCATATTAAAAGAAGGCGATTTGCTAAATGAAATTACAGATATTTTA
This sequence comes from uncultured Mycoplasmatota bacterium, assembly GCA_947572405.1. Lineage (GTDB taxonomy): Bacteria > Bacillota_I > Bacilli_A > RF39 > UBA660 > MGBC102946. Next base: position 7,190 of record CANPBV010000041.1, read on the forward strand.
ATGGCAAAGGCCAAAGAAGGAGTTAAAGTAAAAGTATTGTATGATGATTTTGGATGCGTTGACCTATCCCATCACTATCTTCAGCAACTACATCAAGCAGGAATTAAAATAGCTTGTTTTAATAAAATTGATTTTCGACTTTTTAGACCGAGTATCAATTATCGAAATCACCGAAAGATTGTTGTGATAGATAATAAAATAGCCTTTACAGGTGGAATCAACATTGGTGATGAATATATTCATAAAGATACTTATTACGGTTTTTGGAGAGATACTCATATCATGGTGAAGGGAAATGCAGCAAGAGAATTAAATGCGATTTTTATCAAAGATTGGTATCATACCACTAGTGAATTACTATTAGATCCAGAATATACAGAATATCATCCTGTTAAAAATAAGCATAGTGCTTATCAAATACTGTCGGATGGTCCAGATACAAAAATAGAACTCATTAAAGATTGTTTTTTTAAAATGATTATGTTGGCAAAAAAGAGAATTTGGTTAGCAACGCCTTATTTAATTCCAAACTCTGAACTCATTATGGCACTTCGGGTTGCAGCTATGTCTGGAATTGATGTACGAATATTGGTTCCAGGCAAACATGATAAGGGGAAAAAAATGGTTTATCGTGCAACAGAAGCTTATTTTAGTGAGCTATTAGATGCTGGTGTAAAAATATATACTTATAGTGATTTATTTATGCATAGTAAGGTTTTAATCATTGATGATGAAGTTGCGAGTATTGGAACTGTTAATTTTGATTATCGAAGTTTTGGATTGCATTTTGAGGATACCATTATTTTATATGAGGACCCAAGTATTCAAAAATTGATAAAAGATTTTGAAAATGATTTATTAGTTAGCAAATGTATTGTACTAGAAGAGTGGAAAAAGAGAAATAAAGTTCAAAAGATGGTTGAATCGTTAATGAGAATTTTCTCTCCATTGTTATAAATAGAATTTTTTTAAATAAAATGATTAGAGTTTGCCACTTAACAAGTTCCTGAATAAAAAAGCTTGAATATTATAAAAACTTATATTATAATATTTGACATAGGGAAAATGAAAGATACAAGTAGCAAAAAAGGAAAGTATTATAGAGTGCAGATGATTGGTGAAAATCTGTATATAGAATTTCTGAACCTGCTTATATAATGCTATTTTATAATAATAGAGTGCATTCGTTAACAGCGTAAGTGCATAATTGAATATTATGAAATAAGGGTGGGGAGCACTCCTTACATCATGATATTTTTTTATTGGTAGGTGCGCCAGTTTGATGCCTAGTATATAATTTGGTGAAATTCCAGAACTTGTCATTTTGAACAAAGGGATTAGTATATAAAATGTTTCTCTGATAGAAGCATTAATTACACATGGCGGTAATAGATATAATGGTAAATGAGAGAGGAGATATAAGAATCCTCAAAGGTTAATGAATCGCATGAATAAAAGAACTGAAAAAGCAGTGTCGTAATAAAGCAAGTGGAGTAGATAAAATGACTAAAGAAAAATACGAAGAAAGTGTATATAAAAATATAGATCATCTTCCTCAAAGGAGGAAGAGATTGAGTGAGAAAGCACAAGCAGTTAAGAGAACATACATAGCGAGGCTCAATGAGACATTAAGATCATTAGGAATACCTGTATAGGAAGATAAAAATGGATTTAGACCTGAAAGAAAACATGCATAAGCGTTGAAGATATGAAGAGCCTACTACCTGAATAAGGGGGTGATGGGTTCTGTGAGGGGCAGATAGACAGGCCTTTCGCCTTGAAAAAAAGAAATGGAGGTAAGTCGAGTTTGTCTACTCGGCGAATTTTATGGAACGTATCATTGTAACTTTAATTGTCTTTTTATTTATTTACGTGTTATATGCAATCACAGTAATTCATAATAAAAATAAAATCAAAAATTTTGAAAAGAGTGGGCAAGCTTCTTTTATCATAAAGAAATATGAACTCCCTGTTTCTAAAATGAATATGAAAAATTTTGCTCGTCTTATTGCCTTAGCCAATAGCTTTATGATTGCACTTACTTTTTTTATTACTGACTTTATAGAAAATTATATTTTAAAACTGTTAGTTGGATTTATAATATTGGTTCCAACAATTCTGCTCTGTTATCATTTTATAGGAATATTTTATAAGAAGAAGGAAGGTAAATAATATGTATGATTTTAAAAAAATAGAAGAAAAATGGCAAAAATATTGGGAAGAAAACGAAACATTCAAAACAGATATTTGGGATTTTTCAAAGCCTAAATTTTATGCGCTTGATATGTTTCCATATCCATCAGGAGTAGGATTACATGCAGGACATCCAGAAGGATATACTGCAACAGATATTGTTTCACGTATGAAAAAAATGCAAGGATATAATGTATTACACCCAATGGGGTGGGATGCTTTTGGTCTTCCCGCTGAGCAATATGCAATCAACACAGGAAACCATCCAGAACAATTTACATTTAAAAATATTGGAACTTTTAAAGGTCAATTAAAATCACTTGGATTTTCTTATGATTGGACGAGGGAATTGTCCACAACAGATCCAGGTTATTATAAATGGACTCAATGGATTTTTAAAAAATTATATGAAGATGGGTATGCAAAATATATCGATATGCCAGTGAATTGGTGTGAAGAACTAGGAACCGTATTATCCAATGATGAAGTAATTGATGGAAAAAGTGAGCGTGGAGGATATCCAGTGATTCGTAAAAATATGAAACAATGGGTAATGGATATTCCAGCTTATGCAGAAAAATTACTAGAGAATTTAGATGACCTTGATTGGCCAGAATCTACCAAGGAAATACAGAGAAACTGGATAGGAAAATCAAAAGGAGCTTTGGTGACATTTAAAGTAGCGAATTCTGCTTATGACTTTACAGTCTTTACAACTCGCCCAGATACTTTATTTGGGGCAACTTATTGTGTACTTTCCCCAGAACATAAAATTGTAAATGAAATTACAATAGAAGAATGTAAAAAAGAAGTGGAAGAGTATCAAAAATTATGTGCAACAAAATCGGAATTGGAAAGAACCGAATTAAATAAGGAAAAAACAGGGGTATTTACAGGGGCCTATGCCATTAATCCAGTGAATCAGGAACAAATTCCAATTTGGATTTCTGACTATGTTTTAGCAACCTATGGAACAGGAGCAATTATGGCGGTTCCAGCCCATGATGAAAGAGATTATGAATTTGCTAAAAAATTTAATATTCCAATTATTCAGGTTTTAAAAGACGAAAATAACGATACTGATATGAGTAAGAGTGCGATGACAGGAGATGGAATTCATATTAATTCAGAGTTCTTAGATGGATTAAATAAAGAAGATGCAATAGAGAAAATGGTTGATTGGTTAGAAGAACACAATATAGGAAAAAAACAAATCAATTATCGTTTGAGAGATTGGATTTTTGCGCGTCAACGTTATTGGGGAGAACCTATTCCAATTGTTTACATGGAAGATGGAACAATGACAGTACTAGAAGATTCTGAACTTCCATTAATTTTACCACAAATGGAAGATTATAAAGGTAGAAATGGAAAAGCTCCATTAGAAAATGCAGAAGAGTGGAAAAATGTTGTAATGAATGGTCAAAAAGGAGTTAGAGAAACTTCAACAATGCCAGGAAGTGCAGGATCCAGTTGGTACTTCTTAAGATATATTGACCCAAAAAATGAGAAAAAAATTGCGGATCCAGAACTATTAAAACATTGGTTGCCAGTAGATTTATATGTAGGTGGACCAGAACATGCAGTAGGACATTTATTATATTCAAGATTCTGGAATGAATATTTATATGATAAAGGAATCGTACCTGTAAAAGAACCATTCCAAAAGCTAGTTCATCAAGGAATGATTCTAGGAGAAAATGGAATAAAAATGGGAAAACGATACCCAAAATATGTTGTGAATCCTTCTGATGTTGTAAAAACACATGGAGCAGACGCATTACGTTTATTCGAAATGTTTATGGGTCCACTCGGGGCAGACAAACCTTGGAGCCAGACTGGGCTTGATGGTTCTAAGAAATTTCTAGATAGAATTTATCGCATTTTCGAAGAGGGGAAAGTAGTAGAAGAGGAAACATTAGAACTGGAGAAAATTTATCATCAAACAGTAAAGAAAGTGACAGAAGATTATGAAACTTTGAATTTTAATACAGCAATCAGTCAAATGATGATTTTTATCAATGCAGTATATAAAAATGAAAAGATTTCAAAAGAGTATGCGGAAGGCTTTATTCAACTATTAAACCCTGTTTGTCCTCATATTACAGAAGAAATATGGAATACATTTTTAGGACATAATACGACGGTTGCAACATCTTTATGGCCAACCTTTGATGAAACAAAAACGATGGAAGAAACATATGAAATGATTGTACAGATAAATGGAAAAGTAAGAGGAAAAGTAATAGTGGAAATGAATACATCAAAAGAGGAAATGGAACGTCTTGCTTTAGAAATAGAGAATGTGAAAAAAAATATGGAAGGAAAAGAGATTGTAAAAATGATTACCGTTCCTAAAAAATTAGTTAATATAGTGATCAAATAAGGACTTATAGTCCTTTTTTGCTTAAATTTGAAAGATTGTATTATTAAACTTAGGATTTTGATTATTTTAATTCTATAATACTATTGAGGGATAAGCTATCTATTTGACAATAGTATTCTTAACTATTATAATGTAGATATGAATATTTCCTTATAATGGAAGAAATGTATGTCAAAAAAGTTTTATAATTTAAGTAATGATTACTTATTTAAAAGTGTATTTTGTAATTTGGAATTATTAAAAAATTGGCACATGATATTTTTGGGCTTGATTTATTCGGATATTTTTTTGATAATCCAAGAATACAAAGCGAGAATAAAAAATTTTAAATGGAGAATATGATTTGTTACTGACAAATGGAAAAAAATATATTGTATTTGAAATACAAAACAGTAAATATGGCAACTTTATTAATGGAAATGGAATTTATAAAAGTAGTTTAATTTCATCATCATGGAAAAAGAAGGATAGAAAATATCAAGTTTGTAAAATTATGTTGGTTATTAAATTATAAATATCATAAACAGGAATTTTTAAATTATCAAATGTTAGAAAAAGATTTGTATGAAAAGTTTGGAGATGAAAAAGAAATCAAGATATTTGGAATTAACAACCATCATAAAAAAGAAGTTTTTAAAAAGTATAAGATTTTAGTTTGTGCAAAGAGAAGAAATAGAAGATTTAATTAATGATAGAGATGTAGGAGAAATAGCAAGAAAGATTTTATTATATAATGAAGATTTAAAAATTTATCAGAGAATGGTGAGGTGAAATTATGAATTGGACTCATGAAGATGACTTACGGCCAATGAAGCAAGTTGCTCATACAGGAAGGGAAAAAACGTGGAAATTTAGAAGGAAAATTAGAAACTGCAAAAAATTTATTAGTAAAGGGAGTATCATTAGAATTAATTATAGAAGTAACTGGCTTAAAGAAACAGCAATTAGAAAACTATATAAAGTCATAGTTTGGTGTTAGTATAGATATATAGACACGAAAATTTGAAAGGAATGGTATAATAT
>CANPBV010000042.1 GCA_947572405.1 uncultured Mycoplasmatota bacterium
AATTAGATAGGTGATTACGAACTTTAAGAACATAGAAAAGAGGCGAATATATGACAAACAAAATAATTGAAGTTCAAAATATTAAAGTGAACATAACAAATATAAATGATAGCGATTATATTTGTATTTCTGATTTTACCAAATTTAAAGAAGGAAAATCTACATCAGATGATGTTATCAGAAATTGGTTAAGAAATAGAATTACTTTAGAATTTTTAGGTATTTGGGAGTCAATTTACAATCCAAATTTTAATTCCGTCGAATTCGACGGGTTTAAAAGTGAGGCGGGACTTCATACTTTTACACTAAGTGTTACAGAATGGTGTAATAAAACGAACGCAATTGGGATATATTCGAAACGTGGAAAATATGGTGGAACTTATGCTCATAAAGATATTGCTTTTGAATTTGCATCTTCTATTAGTCCAGTTTTTAAACTATATTTGATAAAAGAATTTGAAAGACTAAAAGAGTTAGAAAATCAAAATAGGGAATGGGATATAAAAAGAATTTTAACTAAAAATAATTATCTTATTCATACAGATGCAATTAAAAATTATATATTACCTAGTAACGATTATTATAAAGATAGAGAATGGTTAAAGTATGCAGAAGAAGCAGATATTTTAAATGTTGCCTTATTTAATACAACTGCTAAAAGATGGAGAGAACTTAATCCTAATTTAGCAAAAAAATCGAATGTAAGAGATTATGCTACAATAAATGAATTAACCGTGTTATCTAATTTAGAATCACATAATGCAGAATTAATTAAAGAAGGGAAAGATACAGAAGAAAGATTTGAAATATTAAGTAGTATTGCTCTAAGTATCAACTTGATATATTAAATAATGCAGAAGAAATAAAATTATTAGGAGAAAAAGATAATATATAGTATTTTGCACATTTGTATTAATTCTTTCTGAATAATAAAATTATTATAGAAAGAAGGTAAAATATGTATAAATATAATATTAAAGAATTAGCAGAAAAATTAGAAAAATGTAGAAATGTAAATCTTGATGATGTAAAATTAGAAGATGTAGATGAAATAACAGATATAAAAATAGACAGAAGAAAACCTAGTGATGAAAGAATATTAGAGTTTTTAATGAAGACAAAGAATCCTTATATATTTAAAGTAAAAGGGAAATTAGTTAGAATCAGATTTTCAGAAAACAGCAATTTAACTGCTGAAGATTGCTTAACTAAAGTTCTAGAAAATTTATATAGATAAATGGAGGAAAAAAATGAAAATATACATAGTTAGACATGGACAGGTTCCACATAATGCTTTAGGACAATATAATATTGTTGATGAAGATTTAACGGAATTGGGAATTGAGCAAGCAAAAAAATTGAAGGAGAAAATTAAAAACATTAACTTTGATATAATTATATGCTCACCGCTTAATAGAGCAAAACATACTGCAGAAATAGTAAATATAAATAATAATGAGATAATTTATGATGACAGAATAAAAGAGCGAAGTTGTGGTGATTTAAGTGGTAAGCCATTAGAAGTAACTAATAGAGATGAATACTGGAATTATAATACTACTATTCAATACGGAACCAGTGAAAATATCAAATTGTTTTTTGAAAGAATTTATAATTTTCTAGATGAACTAAAGATAAAAGATTATAATACTGTATTGATAGTTGCACATAGCGGAGTTTCAAAAGCATTTAGTGGATATTTTGAAGGAATAAAAAATGGAATGTTTTTAAATAGAGGATTAAAAAACTGTGAAATAAAGGAGTATGAATTATAGAAAGTGAAGTGATATAAATGGATAATCGACAAAATCAGACAAATATAAACTGGTATCCAGGGCATATGGCCAAAACGAAACGATTAATTAAAGAAAGTTTGGAACAAATTGATATCGTATATGAAGTAGTAGATGCAAGAATGCCATACTCTTCTAAAATTAGAGATTTAGATGATATTATTAAAAATAAGCCAAAGATTATGATTATGACAAAATATGATTTATGTGATAAACCAGAAACAAAAAAATGGATAACATATTATGAAAAGCAGAATTATCATATTATTGCCATGGACATAGAACATCAATTCGAAAAAAAGCAGATTCTTCAATTAACCGAAAATTTGTTAGAGGAAAAATGGAAAAAATTAAAAGAAAAAGGGTTACTAAGAAAACGTGCAAGAGCACTAGTAGTAGGAATTCCGAACGTAGGGAAGTCAACTCTCATTAATCGTCTTGTTGGTAAAAATGTTGTTGGAACAGGAAATCGTCCAGGAGTGACAAAAGAATTAAATTGGATTCGTATTAGTGATACAGTTGAACTTTTAGATAGTCCTGGAATATTATGGCCTAAAATTGATATTGGAAATGTTGCCTACAATTTAGCTAGCTTAACAGCCATTAAAGAGGAAATTCTTCCTCTATTTGATGTAACTGAATATATTTTAAGAACACTTCAAAACCATTATCCAAATATATTAAAAGAGCGTTATGGAATAGAAAGCGTAGAAGAAGATGTAATAGAAACAATGGAATTCATTGGAAAAAGAAGAGGTTGTCTTGTAAAAGGCGGAGAAATAGATTATGATAAAGTTATGGCCATTATTATGAATGACGTAAAAAATGGAATCATAAAGAATATTACTTTTGATAGGATTGAGGCAATTCATGAAAACGAATGAACTTAATATATTGGCTTTAGCTTATTTAGGAGATAGTATATATGAAATCTACGTTCGAAAATTCTTAATTGAGAAAGGAATTGTAAAGGTAAAAGAATTACAGGCAGAAGCAATTAAATATGTAAGTGCCAAGGGACAAGCTTATTATTTAAAAGAATGGTTGGAAAAAGATTTGTTAAATAAAGAAGAATTAGCTATCGTAAGTCGTGCTAGAAATCATAAAGGTAGTAGGCATCCTAAAAACACAGATATTTTAACTTACAAACATGCAACAGCGCTAGAATCATTAATCGGTTTTTGGTATTTCGAAAAAAAATTTGATCGTTTAGAGAAAATGATGGCTTTGATATTGGAGGAACAAGTATGTACGTATATGGAAAAAATGTAGCAACTGAAATTTTAAAAAAAAAGGAAAAAATAGAAAAAATTTATATTTCGGACCACTTTCATGACAAATTTATAGAATCTGCCATACGGAATTTGAAAATTTGTACAGAAATTCTGACCAAAAAGGAATTAGATAAACTTGCAAATGGAAATCATCAAGGTATAATTGTATCTGTTCCGGATTATCAATATTGTGAACTTCAAGAACTGTTAGTGGCAGAAAATCCATTTTTGATTTTATTAGATCATCTAGAAGATCCCCATAACTTAGGAGCTATTATTAGAACCGCAGAGGCAGCAGGAGTGGATGGAATTATCATTCCAAAAAATCGTTCGGTTGGAGTAAATGCAACTGTATTAAAAACAAGTGCTGGTGCGGCAAAAAATATGAAAATTGCAATGATTACGAATTTGAAGCAAACAATAGAATTTTTAAAAAAATGTGGTTTCTGGATTTTTGGAACTGATATGGAGGGAACTGATTTTGAGAGACTTGATTATCATGGAAAGATAGCTATAGTAATTGGAAATGAAGGAACTGGAATGAGTCGCTTGGTAAAAGAGAGTTGTGATTTTATTGCCTCTATTCCAATGTATGGTGAAATTAATAGTTTAAATGCTTCTGTAGCAACTGGAATTGTGATATATGAGGCGGTTAAACAAAGAAAGTAGGGAGAATGTGGAGTATAGGGACTTTAATGATTATGAGTTATTATCTTTTGTTGAAGAGCAGAACGAAGAAGCAGGAGAAATTTTATATAAGAAATATCAACCATTAATTACTTCAGTAGCGACAAGAGTTTATAACCAAGCCAAAGGTCAAATTGGAATAGAGTTATCTGATTTAATTCAAGAAGGTATGGTAGGTCTTAGCTTTGCCATTCATAACTTTGATGAAAATAATGGAACTCTATTTTATACTTATGCAAAAACCTGTATTGAAAGAAAAATATTGTCTGCAATAATAGGAGCTCAACGATTAAAGCATAAAATTTTGAATGAATCTGTTTCACTGAGTACTGAAGAGGATAATAGTCCAAGTGGCATTAGTGGAATATTATCTGATAATAGTATGAACCCTGAACGTTTATTAATTGACAATGAAGCTGAGGAAGAACTACAATTTTTAATTTATCAAGAACTGAGTGATCAAGAAAGACAAATTTTAGAACTTAGAGTAAATGGGTTCACCTACATAGAAATTTCAAAATTATTAGGAATTAATAAGAAAAAAGTTGACAATGTTGTACAGAGAATTAGAACAAAATTAAAAAAATTGCAAAGAAATGAAAAAAAAGAGGAATAAACTCTTCCTTTTTTTTTTTTTAGATGATATAATGATAACGTTATAGTGTAGAGTAAGGAGAAACTCTAGCATACATAAAAGAAAAAGGGGAAGATAGAATGAATGAAGAATTAATGAATGAAACTATACCAGTAGAAACTCCTGAAAATGAATTGATTGACGCAATGAATGAAGATTTTTTTGATAATGTAGAAGAATCTGGACCATCATTAGATTTGGATGATTCTGCAGAAACGAATACTTCCTTTAATGAAAATTTTGATTTACCAGAATTTGGAATGGAAAATCGCGAAAAAATTTCAGAGGGAAATACTTCTAATTTTGATCAATTATTTGATAGCCTTTATAATGATGTGGCTGGTGCTAATAGTCTTATTACAGAGTTAATTGAACGAAAAAAATCAATTAATAATAATGAAAATCTATTATCTGAATTAAAAGATAAAATGGAACAAGAAAAAAATGATTTTAATCGTTACGTGGAAGAACAAAAGAAAGCCCTTCAAACTGAAAAGGATCAAATTAATGATTATGTAAAAACACAGAAAATTAGAATTCAAAGTGAAGAAGAAAAATTCAATGCAGATTGTGATGCGACAAGAACTGAAATTAGTTTGGCAAAACAATCTTTAGAGGCAGAAAAAGAAAGATTTGCACTTGAAAAAGAACAGTTTGAAAAGTATAAACAACTAGAAGAGGAAAAATTAAAAAATGAAAAAATCAAATTAGATCAAGGAAGAGAGCAATTTGAAAAGGAAAGAACTGTATCAGAAGAAAGCATCAAAGCTTCACAAAAAGAATTAGAAAATAAACAAGAACAATTTGAAAAATACAAAGATCTAGAAGAGAAAAAACTTGAATTAGGAAATAATAATTTATCACAAAGCGTTGCTCGTTTCAAAGAATTAGTATCTCAATTTAATTCTGGGTTCTCACAACTGCCTTCAGAAAATAAATAGTGGACAATATGAATGAAGAATAGAGATTTATTAGTGAATGATTTTTTATTAGAAGAACCAGTAATCTTGGAAGAGACAGAGGGTAGTGAATCAGTTGATACAGAGGAGCTTGTTGATAGTACACTAAAATCAACTGATTTCGAGGTTGAAACTGATGGAATAGAAGAATCAAATGGACAAGTAGGTTTGAAGGCGGAAACATTAGAAGAGAGTAAAGCACTTCCTAATGGAACAAATATTAATAACATTTTCCAAATGGCTAATAATAATGTAAAAGAAGCAACTAATATTTTCCATAGAAATATGGAAATGAAGCTCAAGATTGAAGAAAAATATAAGCAATTTAAACGAGAAAAGGAAGACTTTGAATTAAAAAAGGTAGCAACACAGAAAAAAATTGATGCTTATAAAGAAGAAGTTTATGGGAAATTGAAATCTAAAAAAAATGAGATTGAAACAGAGATTAACAATTTAAAAATTGCTCAGAAAAAATTGGAACAGGATAAATCTAATTTTGAAGAGCAAAAAAGGGATGAATTAGCCAAAATCAAACAAGAGAAAAATAAAGATTTGGAGGAAATTGGTGAAAAACGTTCAGAATTAGAAACATTGGAAGTAAGTCTTAGACTTGAAAGGGAAAATATTGAAGAAGAAAAGCGTCAATTGGAACTGGATCGTATTAAATACGAAAGTGATATGAATGAGTTAACCAATAATTTACTGAAGTTTAATGAATTGGTTGGGGATTTTTCAGATGGTATGGAAAGATTTAATGAAAATCAAGCAGAAGAATAGTTTCTGCTTTTTTTGCATTTTTCCTATATAAAAATGTTGACACGAATTTATGCTCTTGTTACAATCAATATAGACAAGGTAAGTTTTGCCTTTGCTCATGTATATATAATGGTTAGGGGGATGAATGTGGAAAAGATAAGAGCAACAAGTGGTAGGTATCGTTTGGTATATGTAAATAAGCTGACTAATAAGGAAACCGTAATTTCTTGTAATCCACTTTCAGGAGAAATAATTCCACCACTGAAAACGAAAAACAAGGGCTTGGATTTGACAACATTAGATATATATATAATAGAAAATTTTGAAACGGAGGTTGCCTTACGATCTAATTTACAACATTTGGGATATTTAATTACCGATAATGATAAGATGTATATTGCATATCAGCATAATGGTATCATCAAATATTTAGACCTCGTCTATGGCCATGAGAAACTTCATGACCTGGCTGTTCTTTGTCGGCAATATAAAAATCGTTTTTCTAATTACGCTGTTAAAAATAATATTGCAAGTAAAGAAATTAGAGGATTGATATCTAGAGAGATAAGTTGTGATCAATTATGGAGGGATTTTTATGATAACCTAATTGCTTATATTCATGACCCCGACTTTTATTCTTATCTTATAAAAGAAATGTCACTGGATAATAGAACCTCTGCATTTATTGTCAGCTTTTTGAATAATGAAGCCTGTCTTGATGGAGAACAACGAGAGGCCTTTAATTCAGCAAAGTATTGTTTGATTCAGACATTTACTGCTTATAAATCCATACGTGGAGTGATTGTTTCTAGAATAAATTATTTGAAAAGGTTACAAGATAGGGCAGACGTAAAGTATTTTGGAACAAAACAGGATACTGCTAGAAGAGTTAGCTATTTCGGATATACAGATCCGTTTCAATTAATTTCAAACATTCAACTTTGGCACTTGGAAGATCATCCTGCATTTAGCCAGATGTCAAGGGTTGGACAAGAAGATTTTATCCTTTCACTTCTTGGTTTAAAGAAGGTCCCTTGGTATGAAAGAACGATTTACCCAATTAGTGCAATGGAGGTAAAATGTCTTGAGGAAAATCCCGATTTTGCAACATTAACGTACCTGGAGAAGATTAGGTTTACCAATAAATTGTTTTCTAAAAATGTCGATACAGTAGAAGCGCGAGATTCATATCAGAAGAAAAGAGTGATGGTATGGAAGGACAAATAGAACAATTTTTAATTTATATTCAGGAACAAAAAAGGTATTCCATTCATACTGTAGTTGGATATCAAACTGATTTAATGCTGTTTTTCAATTTTTTAAGAGAGCAATGTATTTCAGAATTTATAAAATGCAATTATGAAGTTTTGCGAAAATATCTTTTGTTTTTACACAACCAAGGTTATCAAAATAAAACCATTTGCAGACATATTAGTACACTAAGAAGTTTTTTTAAATATTTAAAAGCAAAGCATGTAATTGATGATAACCCTATGTTATTAATTAGCAATCCTAAAGTGGAAAAAAAACTTCCTAAATTTTTATACTATCAGGATTTAGAAAAACTATTAGATAGCCCCGATCCAAAAACGCCTACGGGAATTAGAGACAGATTATTATTAGAACTTTTGTATTCCACTGGTGTTCGTGTTAGCGAGCTTGTTTCTATTAAGACGACTGATATTAAAAATAACGAACAAAAAATTTATATTACAGGAAAAGGAAATAAGGAAAGAATTGTCCTATATGGAAATATATGCAAAGAAAAATTAGAGCAATATTTGAGGGTTCGCTCTACCTTTTTAAAAAGTACAATTTCAAAATATTTATTATTAGATGCGAAAGGGAAACCATTAACGCCACAAGGGGTTCGTTATATTTTAAATCAGACTGTAAAAAAATATTGTTTATCGTTTCATGTTCATCCTCATATGTTACGTCATACCTTTGCAACGCATCTCCTAAACGGAGGAGCTGATTTAAAAACTGTACAGGAGCTTCTGGGACATGAAAATTTGGAAACAACGGGAGTTTATACTCATGTTTCTAATGAGGGTTTGCGAAAAAGTTATTTAGAACACCATCCACGTGCTCGAAAATAATATGTAGACCAAATATTCTTGTTTCTAAAAACAATATCTGTTATACTTATATTGTATAAACATACAAGGAGGGATTTGATGACAAAGTTTGTTTATGCCTTTCATGAAGGAAATAAAGACATGCGCAATTTACTTGGAGGCAAAGGGGCCAATTTAGCCGAAATGACAAATATCGGACTTCCGGTTCCACAAGGATTTACTGTTACGACAGAAGCTTGTAATCAATATTATAAAGATGCTGAAGTAATTAGTGATGAAATCAAAGATCAAATTTTCGAAAAGCTTGCGGAATTAGAAGAAAAATCTGGTAAAAAATTTGGAGATAAGGAAAATCCATTATTAGTATCTGTACGTAGTGGGGCAAGAGCAAGTATGCCTGGAATGATGGATACTGTATTAAACCTTGGACTAAATGATGAAGTAGCTCAAGGATTCGCCTCTTTTTCAGGAAATCCTAGATTTATTTATGACTCTTACCGCAGATTTATTCAAATGTTTGCTGATGTTGTAAAAGGTTATCCAAAGGCATCGTTTGAACGTTTGTTAGATAAGATTAAGGAAGAAAAAGGTGCTATTTACGATACCGATTTAACCGCTGAAGATATGCTAGAAGTAACTAACAAATTTAAGGATGTATATAAAGAACTTGCTGGAGTGGACTTTCCACAAGATCCACGGATTCAATTGATGGAAGCAGTGGGAGCAGTATTTCGTTCTTGGAATAATGAAAGAGCAAACATTTATAGAAGAATGAATGATATTCCATACAGTTGGGGAACCGCAGTAAATGTTCAGGAAATGGTATATGGCAATAGAGGAGATAATTGTGGAACAGGAGTGGCATTCACGAGAAATCCTGCAACAGGAGAAAACAAACTTTATGGAGAATATTTAATCAATGCACAAGGAGAAGATGTGGTAGCTGGAATTCGTACACCTGAGTCGATTGAAACATTAGCAACTGCGATGCCAGAAGTATATAAAGAGTTTGATAGGGTAGCCCATATCTTAGAAGAACATTATAAAGATATGCAAGATATGGAGTTTACCATTGAAAATGGAAAACTTTATATGCTTCAAACGAGAAATGGAAAAAGGACTGCAGCAGCAGCAATTAAGATTGCCGTAGATTTGGTATCTGAGGGTATGATTTCAAAAGAAGAAGCGGTTTTACGTGTAGAACCAAAACAATTAGATCAATTATTACACCCAACATTTAAAGCAGAAACTTTGAAGCAAGCAACTGTAATAGCAAAAGGTTTAGCAGCATCCCCAGGTGCAGCAGCAGGTAGAATTTATTTTACAGCGGAGGAAGTAAGTGAAGCCTCTAAAAATGGACCAACGATTTTAGTTCGTTTAGAAACATCACCAGAAGATATTCAAGGAATGAATGATGCTCAAGGAATTTTAACGATTCGTGGAGGAATGACTAGTCATGCAGCGGTAGTAGCACGTGGAATGGGTAGATGTTGTGTTAGCGGATGTGGAGAACTTACGATTGATGAAGGCGCAAAAACAATAATAACAAAAGATGGATTAACGTTAAAAGAAGGAGATTTCATTTCCTTAGATGGTTCAACAGGATCTGTTTATGAAGGAAAATTAGAATCTGTAGAGCCAGAAATTAGTGGAGATTTTGAAACATTTATGTCATGGGCGGATGAAGCAAGAAGATTGCAAGTTCGCACAAATGCAGATACTCCAAGAGATGCGGCTCAGGCAAAAGCATTTGGTGCAGAAGGCATAGGTTTATGTCGTACAGAGCATATGTTTTTTGAAGAGGAAAGAATTTTTGCAGTTCGTCAAATGATTACAGCAGAGACTGTGGAACAAAGAGAAGCAGCATTAGAAAAAATTCTTCCAATGCAAAGAGGGGATTTTGAAAAATTATTTGAAGAAATGGATGGATTAACGGTTACAATTCGTTACTTAGATCCACCTTTACATGAATTTTTGCCACATACAGAAGAGGAAATTAGACCACTTGCGTCTGCCCTAGGAATGACTTTTGAGGCATTGAAATCAAGAATTGATTCTTTAAAAGAGTTTAACCCAATGATGGGACATCGTGGATGTCGTTTAGCGATTACTTATCCAGAAATTGCCAGAATGCAAACAAGAGCAGTTATAGAAGCAGCGATTAATGTTAGTAAAAAAGGAATTAGTGTAAAACCAGAGATTATGATTCCGTTAGTTGGGGATGAAAATGAATTATTATTTGTGAAAAAAATTGTAGATGAAGAGGCTCAAAAATTGATCCATGAATCAGGTATAGATCTTACTTATGAAGTAGGAACTATGATTGAAATCCCAAGAGCTTGTATTATTGCTGATAAAATTGCAGAGTCAGCAGAATTCTTTAGTTTTGGAACAAACGATTTAACACAATTATCTTACGGATTTTCTAGAGATGATGCTGGTAAATTCTTAAATGATTATTATAACGCAAAAATATTTGAAAGTGATCCATTTGCGAAACTAGATCAAACTGGTGTTGGAGAACTTGTTAAGATGGCAGTAGAAAAAGGTAGAAAAACAAGGCCAAATATTCATTTAGGAATTTGTGGAGAACATGGCGGAAATCCAGCAAGTGTTGAATTCTGCCATAAAATTGGACTTACTTATGTATCTTGTTCCCCATATCGTGTTCCAATTGCACGTTTAGCAGCAGCACAAGCAGCGATACGCGAGAATGTGAACAAATAGTCCGCAGTAGCGAACCTACTAAACCCTTATAATTATTGAAAATAATGACATTAAGATATGTTTGAAAATTGATTTAATGATAAGTTAAAAATTCATATAAAAATAGATATTTGTATTTAAAATTAGACTAAGATTTCAAAATCTTGGTCTTTTTTGCTGGAAAATAATGATTTCTGCGACATAAAAAAGGAGGCAAAAAAATGCGATAAATATAATATTTGAATAAAAAATTTAAAATTGTTGTGAATTAAGCTAAGATAATTATGTCTTAGCCATTTTTATTAAAAAGAAAAGGAGGATGTAAATGAAATTTTTCGAATTGGAAAATTTATCACAAGGAGCAAGAATTGCCTTTGCAAGGCAGTTTAGAGGACTTACACAAGATGAAGTGTCAGACAAACTAGGCTTAACTGGTGAAAGTAAAAGAAGAACTATGGCAAGATATGAAAGAGGTGATAGAAACCCAAAAGAAGATAGGCTTTTAGAAATAGCAAACATTTTAAATGTCAATGTTAATTGTATTAAAGAATATAAATTCAACAATACAGAAGATATTATTTACCAATTGTTGTGGTTAGAAGAATTATGTCCAAAAATAACAATTGATTTTGGTATTTCAGAATATTTTCGTAATGATAGAGATAATTTAATTCTAAAGTTTATGGAAGAATGGAATTATATGAGAAATTTAAGAAAAATACATGAAATAACTTATGAAAAATATCTTGAATGGAAATTAAATTATAAAGTGAAAGAGGGAGAAGAACATGAAAGAGATTGTTAAGGTAGATTTAAGAAAAATAGATTCATTTAAAGATCACCCTTTTAAGGTAGAAAATAATGAATCATTAGAGGAATTAAGAAATAGCATCAAAGAAAACGGGCTATTAAATCCATTAGTAGTTAGAAAAAAAGAAAATGGAAGATTTGAAATGATATCTGGTCATAGAAGAAAACTAGCTTTAGAATTAAATGGTATAATGGAAGCCGATTGTTATATAGAAGAATTAAATGATGATGAAGCAGTTATTTATATGGTGGATTCTAACATATACAGAAATAAAATATTACCATCAGAAAAAGCTTTTGCTTATAAAATGAAATTAGAGGCAATTAAGCACCAAGGTAAAAAAAAGCCACTTCTACACAACCTGTGCAGAAGTTAACATCTGTTGAAGTAATTGCTAAAGTAGGTGGAGAATCAAGAGAACAAGTTAGAAGATATATCAGATTGACTCATCTAATACCAGAATTATTGAAGATAGTGGATGATACCATTATATATGATAAAAGAAGTATAGTAACTTTAGGAATCACTACGGCTGTTGAATTATCTTATTTAACGAAAGAAGAACAAAAGTTAGTTTATTTTACAATAAATTATGAAGAGATTACTCCAAGCTATGCTCAAGCAATAAAGATTAGAAAGCTAAGTGAGAAGCATGAATTAACCTTTGATGTAATTGAAAAAATACTTGATGAGAAACAAGGTAACCAAAATGATAGAATATCCTTCAATAAAGAAAAGATAGAATCTGTGTTACCAAAAGAATTATTAAAAAGAGATAAAAGGTATATAGAACAATATATAATTGAAGCAATTAAAAGATATAACAAAATAAATTAATGGTGTTAGTATAGATATATAGACACGAAAAACTTTAGTAATGGTATACTAGA
>CANPBV010000043.1 GCA_947572405.1 uncultured Mycoplasmatota bacterium
ATAATCCTGAGAATAAGGAGGTAGACCAAATTATGGAAGAAAATGCAGAATATAGAACGTTATATAACACAGCAATAAAAGATAATGAGATTTTAGAAGTAAAAATAGAGTCTTTATCAAAAGATAATGACAACTATAAAAAGGTAAATAGCGAATTAACCGATGAAAATAAAATGATGAAAAATCAGATTGATATGATTCCAACAATGGAATTTAAAGATTTTGGTTTGGTTATTAGTGGAGAAGAGAAATTTATAAACAAAAGAGATTCGATTGTAATAATAGATGGTAATGAATACTATGCTAAAGATTTTTTGTATAATCTTATTCCTACTAATTCTAATTTATCACTAAAAGATAATACGGTATTCTAAAATAATTGTTTTTATTTTAAATGTAAACAATAGATAGTAGCTGCCTTAACTGATATGACGAAATATGTTAAATTTACACAGGTATATATAAATTACTACCCAAATAGAGTGGTGTTTTTAATGGAATAAATTTTTATATATTGAAACCTCATGTTTTATTACAATACCTCCATCTTCTGTAATTGAGGAAAGTATCTCTCCAATGAATCACATAGGTCACAATCTTTCTTTCATCCACTGAAGGCTTCTAATCTATGAGTTTTTCGGCTAACAAACTCTTAATATTACTTTCTATTGGCTTCATGATTCTCTTCTATTAGTAAATAATAATCCATATGTTATTTATCACTAGAATCTATTGATATATTGATAAATATGATCATTATATGATGATAGAAGCTTTGATCAGATACATTAGGATCAGAGAAATTGGGCCTGCTATCAGAGAATCGTAGATTGCTAGAATGAACACTGCGTTTTGCTGAATTTGAAAAAATAATGGCAAAAAATGCCAGAAACAATCTGAAAAGTCTTAATATGTCTAAAACAGAATATAGAACAAATAAAGATTAAAATCCACAGATGACGATTTAAAGGAAATAGCAGATTTTGTAGTATTCTGAGGACAGAATATATTTTGATACCATATCAATGAAACAGTAAGTAATTCTATTGACAACATCCTAAAATTAAGGTATCCTATCTTTAACCATCATTCTTAATAAAATTTAAGGAGGATGGTTCTATGTTGTCTAAAACATTATGGCTATATTTAGGACTCAGTTTTTGTATTATTTCTATAGTTGCGTTATTTATCATTTTGCCCACTGTAATATTGTATCATGAATCCAAGAAAAAAAGACAGGATAAAGACAATATTGAAATAGGTATTAAGCTCAATCTTCTAAAGTTTCTATCTATTGAATTTTTTTGTAAAGTCAATAAGGATAAGTGAATTAATATGATATTACACTTAACCATTGATATAATTGATCTTAGAAAGGGGTATATAATTTGGAAAATCTAAATAATATTGACGAACAACAAAATACTTATGATTTTTCAGAGTTTGAAACGATTGGAAATCGAGTTTTAGTAGTTTCTATTAATAAATCTTTTGTACTAAATACCCCTTTACGTAAATGTTTTCCAGGAAGAAAAGCAGAGTTAAGAATAAAAAATGATTGTTCCCAAATTGTACTTTTGGCCAACGGAGAAAAAAGATTGAATATAATGACTAATGGTAAAATAAATAATAGTAATATTTTCAGTTTGTTAAAACAAAAAGATATTAAATTACCAGTATATTATGTTGGAGAGTGGGATGATAAAGCTAAAATATGGATTGGAGATTTATGCTATAAAAATCCCAATGAAAAATTGTACAGAAAAAATAAGAAATTGCTCAAAGAAAATACATCTTCTGAAAATTTGGAGTTTGCCCCAGACTTAGAAAATAACATACAATGAACCGCAATTTTTTACTATAAAAGAGTAGGAGATTAGTATACCTGCTCTTTTTAAAAGTTTTTTACATAATTAATTACCAATATATTTACTATTAAAGATTTTATAGATCATTTCTAATCTACTATGAATTTGATTCAATACATTCTGTTGTTCTTCTTGAGACTCTAATTTTTCTTCAGCA
Source organism: uncultured Mycoplasmatota bacterium (assembly GCA_947572405.1). GTDB lineage: Bacteria > Bacillota_I > Bacilli_A > RF39 > UBA660 > MGBC102946. The sequence continues at coordinate 2,026 of CANPBV010000043.1, forward strand.
GTTTCAATCAAAAAATTTTCTAAATTTTGTAATTCGATCTTGATATCAGTATAAAAATCTTTATCTGCATATAAAAAATATAATGAGTCTTTACGAATTGCATTTAACTCATTTAATGTGTTTTCAATATCTACTAATTTTCCGTTTTTAAATCTTATATACATTCGAGCCTTTGGCAATTCGTATAGTAGATGTTTAGAATACAGTGTTCTAAAATCATCAGCCTCAAGATTCACTTTGTTCATATGAGAATCAAGAAACCATTGATATGCTGCGCTTGCAATTGAAACAATAATTGCAATACCAGCTAGGATATCGGAAGTGTTTGAAAAATCCATAGATCACCTCTATTAATACAAATTATTATAAATGCTATTTTTTAAATGTTCGTTCGATACTTCTAGTTTTATGAGCTGTTCTACTCCAGACAACCCAATATGTTCAACAATATCTTCAAAAAAACCTTGTATAAAAGAAGAGGCTATTCTTTGTATATTGTTTGGAAAAGTAATAGTTAATTCTTTAGATAAATCAACTTTTCCTTTAACTTGGTCTTCATAAATTTTTTTTCCATAATCATATCCAGCCAAACCAGTTATCGATTTATCAACATTAATAAATATCAAGTTAGACATTAATATCTCCTTTTCATTACAAAATTTAAATTATATGCAGTTCCTGGCATAAAAATCATATCATAATTTACAACATCTGAATCAGGAGGATGATGTAAAAAGTCCTTTTCTTTATTAAAGCCAATCCAATTATCCTGATTGTATTCTAATAGTTCGTGTAAAAACCATAATGCTCGTTCTCCGCTAATTAGATAACAATTATGCGCATCGGATCTTTTTTCTAAAGAACAGATTAATTTTGTTAATCCAGTTCCACCCGTTATATTTTTATTAATATTTCCTGAGATTTTGTGTTGAAATGCAACAATATTAAAGAAATCATCTTCTGTATAGTTATCTCCAAAATAGTCCTTATGAATAGTATATGCTACTTTAACTTTTTTATATCGTTCATAATCAAAACTGGATTTTGGAGAGAAACGTTCTTTTATCAGACTATTAAATAAACATTCGGAAAAGTTTACGATAACTAAATTTATTCCATAAAATGTTCCTTCCTCATCTTGCTTCGTATAATTTGGAGCAATATCTATATCTATTAGACAATTTGAAAAAGTATGTTCACTGACATTTCCAATTAGTTCAATTATTACTTCTGATATCTCATCAATACACTGGCTATCTATATCAAAAAAGTTTAAAAAATATACACTATCATCCATTATTATACTTAATTTTTCATTTTTCATATCTTCTGGTGTCAATACTCGTCGATAATGATGATGATATATATCAAATTCATATTTTTTAATAAACTTTTCAATATGTTCTTTTCGCCCACTACCTAATAAAAGTAATGGTGAAGAACTAATACCATTAGTGACGATAATCTTATTAACCTTAAAATTAACATAAACTTTATGTCGATAATTTTTAATTAGAATAAAACAAATGATTTCTAAAAAAATATAAGTTAATTTGTCTTTAAATGTTATTTCTCCAAGCTCAAAAGAGATAGGCACATTTAATCTATTATATTTATTATGAAGGTTATTAATAAAAAATAATATATCTTGAATAGTAGTACCATCAAACAGGTTATTATTATTTTTATATATAATACATCCATTTTTAAAAATAGGTTTTACTTTACTTATTCCCTGGTTGTATTGTAAAAGCAGATTTTCATTCATATCTAAACCTCTTTCCTATGAATAGTATAGACCAAAACTTTTCAAAAAGAAAGTATAAATTTCAAATGGGATTTTTGATAAAATGACATTTATGATTTGAAGATACCTATTTTATATATTCAAAATAGAAGAGAGGGTGCTTCCCTCTCTAAATACCTCTAATAGTCCATAACGGTTAAACTATTCAGACAACTTTTTCTCAACGTCCTCAAAGCTTAGGCCTCTTTCGGTCATCAGCTCATCCAATTTGACAAGACGCTCCTGTCTAACCTGATCTTCCAGATTCTTTTTCTCTTTTTTCAGTTCTTTTATTTTAGCATCTAATGAGTCAATTTCGTCAGTAATATTTTGCAGACGCTCTTCTAAAGTGTAGGATTTTCTTCCTCTAGCCATGTTGTCCTCCTATTATTCCAATGTTTGCTAGTTTCATAACAGAAGAGTATCATAATAAAATAGGTTTGTAAATAGATTATTGTAAAATAATTGTAAAATTATTCTGAAATCAACCGTTAAAAAGTGATAAATACAAGGAGATACATTGGGCACTCCTATATATTGAGATTATACATCGCGTTTCTCTATTATTTTTATATCATCATAGAAAATCATTACACTTTCGTTTGGATTGTCAGCATGATCCTCAATGTATGGTTCTATTGGCTTTCCATTCTCATTTAAGAGGTATTTATAATAAGAATTTAGGCAAATATATTTTCGCTTTTCTTCTTCTAATTCTTTCATTCCAACAGAACCTTCATATACAACAGTATCATTTTTTAAATACACACAAATCCAAGCGCCTTCATTGTAATTGGATAGTGCTTCAATTTCGTTGTCATAAAAGGTAGTATTAATATTTAGAAGAGAAAAGATTTTAATAATTCGCGAGGACATAGCAATTCTATATGCAAAATAAGAAAATAATAAAGCGATACTTATAAGCGCTATATTTAACTTTAAAGAATATGGGATTATTAGTAACTTGTTATTAATTGTTTGAAACAATTTTATAGAACTTATACATTCGATCATTGAAAGATAGATATAACTTATAGCAACAGATTTTAAAAATATATAATTATTATCTCTTAAGGTTTTTCCTCTTAAGAAAAAGTAAATGTATATAGTTAAATATCCTGGGTATATGTATTTAATATATTCTGGAATAACTTCTATTATTTTTAATATATCATCTGCGTTCAATTAATCACCTATTTCTTATGTCCAGGGGCAGGTTTTTGATTGGTTGTTGTCGTACGTCCAGATGTATGCGTAGTCTCTGTGATAACTTGGCCATACTTAATTTGGGAATCTGTTGTTGGTCTGGATTGTCCCTGGTTATTATTTTTATTACTCATTGCTTTCTCCTTTGCGCTATTTTAAATTATTTTAACGCAAAAGAAAGTAGAAAACAAGTAGAAATATCACTTTGTCTTAAAAATACCATGGTGCTAAAACTCTTTTAGTTTTACTATTTAACTTGTCTAGGCTATCAGGTAGAAGAGTATTTATGTAATTAAAGTGAACTACCCATTATCTAAAGCCAGTGGGATTGCGGTAGCCATTATTTCAATCTCACTTTCATGAGGGTCGGACTGTATATCACTGCCATATACAATTATGCCTGTATGTGGCCAGATCTTGTCAGTCTCTGGAGACATTTCTGTATCAAATATTTGACTTAGAAACTTCCCTGCTTTCAGTATAAGATACTTGCATTATACTTTCCTATCGATCAACCATTCCTTTTAATTCTTCATTGAAGTTATCCAAAGAATAGAGTTCAGAAGCCTATGTAAGAATAAAGCATAAATTGTTGCGACAGCTTTTACCACGTAACATACTATATGAGTTCTTTTCTGCTTTTCAGTACCATTAACGTTTATTGTTTCCAATTCCGTTTTGGGGTTCATATTCGCTTCTAAAAAATCTCGCTTCTATAACGAGAAAGACTTGCTCCACACAAGCCAATGTTAAGAATGCTTCATTTTAGGCGAAATTACATCGGTGGTTTTGGACGACTGTTTTCCACTCTGATAGTCCTTTTATTTATATCATTTGTATTCTCTGTTTTAGTTCTACAACTTTCAGATAAGAAAGAGAGGCTTCCAATAATCTTACTTCTTCGGGGTTAAACAGTTTTATATTATTCAAATATTTATCACGCTTTCTTGATAAAAATGTTAATGCGTCATCATAAAAATAGTCCATAATCTCTATAATGGATTTTTTAATAAATTCTCATGATAAATACATTATCTGTTCATTTTTATGTTAATATACTATCTTCTTATCAACTCCGATAGTAAAAGTTCCAACTAATGTGTAAGACGTAGGAGATAAGATTCCTAACAGCAATTACTAACCGCTACACTCGGCAAAGTCTGGATCACTCCTTGCAGCATTAGGAATTTCACCTAACACCACCTGCCCTGATGCTCTCTGAGATTAGCACTCACCCAATGAGATTTCCATCCTTAAAAGGATTTCTGTACATTATGCACGCTGTCATCTGCTCGTTATCGTCAAATACCACATTATAACTATAACCTTTCGTGTCACCACTTGGGAGAGTAGTGATATTTGTATACCGACTTTCAAGACCCTTAATTGCTAAAGGGTGTATCCATAATGTAGAGGGATACCATATCTGCTATATCTATATAAGATATACGGTGGTTGATTCCACACGAGATTCAATTGTGTATTTCACAAAGGGTAATATTAAAAACTTATTCTCTGAATAAGAACCAATATTACAACAGGCATATTCGATATGAGGGACAACATTTTACCCTACCTGCGTTTTTAAACCCAGCCAATAATCCTGCTCCGAGTCCGATAGTTCCTAAAGAACCAAGTGCATTTGTTAATTTATCAACTACAGAAATAACTCCATTAATACTGTTTATAGAAGTAATAATCGCATCAGAATTAGCAATATTATTTACAGTGCTAGTCCATGTATTAGAAAGGCGATTCATGGAACCTTCCCAGTTTTTAGAAGACTTTTCAGCTTCTTGAGCAGCACTTCCAATTCCGTGAGAATACAACCCAATCATTTTTTCATAAGAGGACCAGTCACTTAGAATCGCAGAAAGTGTATTTGCATGATGCTTTCCTCCTATATCAGATAAAATATTGGCACGTCTTGCATCACCTTCGTCTAAACTTACAAAAGCGTCAGACAATTCTTTTAAAAGCTGTATTGGTGATTTAAGCTTTTCAGCACCATTTACCATTTCAGTCATGGAAATATTAACTGCATCGAATGCTTCTTTGATTGGCTTACTTGTTGTATCTTGTAAGTTAACAAATAATGCTTTTAATGCAGTACCTGTTTCACTACCTGATTCCCTTGTTTTAGAAGTTGCAACAGCAATCAGTGATGACAGTTCATCAATTTTAATTCCGTATTGTGAAGCAATAGAGGCAGCTTCAGAAGTAGCTTGTGCCATATCAAGCATACTAACAGCAGCGTTGTTGGTTATGAAATTTTGTCCATCAAGAACTTTATTTAATTCTTCAATATTACCCTTTAAATTATATGCAGCGTCAGTTGCTATTAAATAGTCATTAGCAGTATTCGCATCCAAATCTCCAGCAGCTTGTGCTAATATTGAAAGCTCTGACATTTTTTCGGCGTTTCGATAACCAGCACGAAACATTTCTTGTACGCCTACTAAATAATCACTTGCAACTTTACCATATTTACTTGCAGAATCAAAAGAGGAACTTCCTAAATTCTTTAATTGCTGTTCTGTTAGATTAGAAGTTTTACTAATTTCTGTAAGGATACTATCAAGATCTTTTAATTCTGTTATAGATTCCCTTGTCTTTGAAATGAGACTCATAAATACAGAGCTAATAGATAAATATGATGTAACATTTTTCCCAAATTCTTTTATTTGTTCGCTAAAACTTTTACCTAATCGGCCAAGAGCGCCCATTGTACGTTCTGTCTTTTTTAATTCAGAGTTTATTTGATTCCAACGAGCAAGTGAGATTTTTCCACCACTAAGTTCTTGAATATAATTTGATAATTGTAATTGTGCCTCTTTTGTAATATTAGTATTTTTTTCTAAAAAACGTTGTATTCTAATAATTAAAGTTGAGATTTTCTCATCAGATGCAGGCTGTGCAAACTTATCATAGGATAATTTTGCTTGATCCACAGAAATTTTTACAGCCTTAAATTCCTGTTCAAGTTTATCTGCCTGTGTAACAAGCTCCTGACCAGACATACCCTTCATACTATCAAAAATGGATTGAAGAGAAGCAGTAATCTTTTGTGCTTCCTGAGTTTCAATTCCATATTTCTCTAATGAGGCAGTAATAGCATTGATACGGTTTTGGTATTCGCTTGCCCCTTTGCCATTATCCATTAAAAGTTGAATTTCATCTATTTTCTTTTGGGATAACTGTGTGACAGATTTTAAAACTGCATCAGTCTCAGCCTTTACTCCTTTTAATTCTGCCCTCCATGTAGTCAAGCCATTCTGACTCTCAACTTTTGAAAGAGAGTGAAACATCTCCTGAATTTTTGTTTTTACATCGCCAGATAATACCCCAGCTTCTTTTAACTCATTTACATAAACTTGTAAAATTTTCTTTTCAGCACTTATATTTGTTTGTAACTTTGCAGATTTTTCAACGGTTTTAGCTGTAGCATCTACCTTCTGAAATTCCGTTTGTAGATTGCTAACACTATTTAAATAATTTGTTAGGCTATTTACATCAAAAACATTAGACAAGTCCAATTTGAGATGAATAACTTTATTTTTTAATTCATCTGTATAATGACCAGATTGCTCCATTTTCTGAATAAATGCATCAAGTTTATTGCTTTCATCAATCTTTACTGTTTCTATGTCTTTGGTTCTAAGTGATGTAGCAGCATATTCTGCATTTTTTAAGGAGGTAATTAAATTATTTAATGAATTTATTTCCCTATCAACATCTCTCTGTGCCTGTCCAAAAGTTTCTCTGCTTGAATTGCCTAAAATATCAATTGCATTCTTAACAGCATTTATTTGATTATTTAATCCATTTATATCAAAGTCAGTATTTGCTAATGTTTTGTTTGCACCTTTATCGTGTAGTTTTGATTCAATTGTAGATAATTTGTTTTGTGCTGAGGCAACAGCATTTTTTTGTTTTTCGTTAAAAGTATCAGTCTTAGTGTTTATTGAATCTATTGCTTTTGAATACTGACCAGCAACTTCTACAAATCCACGTATTACCTCTTTTTCACCTTTGGCGTTAATAGTGGTGCCAATCTGTCTCCACGCAATGGTTTTCTTTATAACTTCATCTAATTCATTTTTATATGTAACTGTTGCCTGGTGTAATCTTTCAATATTCTCTTTAGCCTTTTTATCATAAGAGGTACGAGTCTGAATATTGATATCGGTTACTTTTCCCTTACCATTAGTCCACTCACTAACAAGTTTTTCCATCTCTGACTGAAACTGTCGTGAATCTGATTTATTTACTCTGAAATATCTTCCAATATTTTTAGATGTGACATTTCCAATTGCTTTTTCCGCACTATCAGATATTACTTGTCCAATCTGTTGCCCAGCTTTTGACAAATTACTTTGATTTAATCCAATATTTGAAATAACAATTTTCTGGTTAATTAACTTTCCAATATCATCTGCTAACTTTTGAGCAGCATTCGGATCAAGTTTAACTTGTACTTTTAACTCATCAAGCTGATATTGTAATTTGCCAATATCAGTATTGACATTTTCTTTTGACTTTGCTTCATCCAATTTTGCTTGAAGCAGTATCAAAAATTCATTCATATATAAAATACCTCCCGCAATTTTTAGGCATAAAAATAACCGCCAACAGAAAGACGGTAATAAAAATTATTGCTATTATCAAATTTTTATCAGTGAATTTTAAATCCTTGTTTTCTTAAATTGTTCTTTAGTAAGTCCATTAGATTTTTATTACACCAGTCAATAAAAACAGTCCAAAAGCTTTCTGTATCTGTCTTATAATAATCTGCTCCATGTTTTGACTCCGACGCCCACTTAACCACTTGCCAAGGACTAAAGTTATTTTTATAATGCATCCCTTCAACATCAACATAAATTTGCGCTTTATTAGATGCTAACATATCATAGGTGACATGGTTAAAAAATTCATTTGTTCTTTGATATAGGTTAGGATAAAACCCAGGATCTTTATAATACTGTTCGTCTATACAATCATGCAATTTGTTCATTACTGTTATAGCTGTTTCTTCAACAGCCTTATTACAAGCACTCTCAATCTGATTTAAGTCATTCTTACTTTTTATTACTATATTCATATATTTTCCTTTACTCAAATTGTGGAAATTGAAAATATTATTTCTGAAAATGTACAAAAGAAATATTACAATATAAGTTTTATAAAGTAACTGGGTTATTATCTTTGATTCCCCTTAATATGGAATTAAATAGACAGCGAACTATTGAAACCAATACTTTTTGAGACTTAAGGATTTCAAGTATTGCTTTCTTTGCAAATCCACCATCTTCACCCTCGTTTGGGTTCCACGGAACAGTTCTATAATAATCCTCATTAATCATTTTCTATATTTCTTCAATCCCTATGGGAGATTGATACATTTAATGGTTGCCCTTATTCTTGTTTTCCTCGTGGATTATTTCTGCCAGTTTAGAAACAACTTCATTGCGCAGTTCATTAAATGGAACATCTTTTAAAGCAATATATAAATTCTGTAAAAATCCTAAATATTCTTTCTGATTGTCCATAAATTTAGCAATCATAGCATAAACCTGACACTTGACTTTCCACTCATTTTTCTTCATTTTGAAATATTCAACCATATCAATTTTCTCCTTTTACCAATTACGTTTTCTAAACTCAAAATAATATCCATTCTTGTCCCATAATTTCCATAACCCATTTTCATATAAAATGTGATCTATTTGTGGATTTCTTGATGTGTCAATTACATGCAAGATTTCATCCATGCATAATTCTCCATTACGATTTTCTATATATTTTTTCATTTCAAATGAACTCATAATTACACCTCTATAATAGGATATAAGCAGATTAAATATTCAGCTTTTATACCTTTATCAAATATATTGTTTGCCTTTATTTTATTGATATTTACGGAGACTATACTATCAAGCAGAGGTTTTATATCATTACTAAATCTCTCCATGGCTTCTCTATTTTTTATTGAAATTTGAAAATTATCATTCTTTGTTTTTTCTCCGTATTCGATAATCTTTTCATTACAAATAGTATTGTAATTTAATACAAAGGATTGAAACTCTTTCATGATACTTAATAGTTCAAATTTCAAACATACATCAATTTTTAAATTTGAATCATCGATTATTGATTTTAAAATATTATTGATATTTATAATTTCTTGTAACCGTAACTCCATACTCATAGATTTAAATCCTTTACTGTTTGTGTTTTTAGCAAAAAGTCCTCAACATTATATTTATAATTCACCTTAAGTTTCCTTTTTGATATTAGTATTGGTTTACACCACTGAAGCATATCCTTTTCATTAAAACTTTTCTTTGATATACTTTTTATCATTTCACAGAACTCGTTTATTAATAAAAAATATGTATTATCAGTTTTGCGAAAATCTAAGAGAAATCCACTAATAACATTCTGATACGCATCGAATTTTTTAAGTGATTCTATTTGATGAAAGTGAATAGTTCCATTCTCTGATTTATCACGCTCAAATGAACAAGAACTATCAAAAGTTTTTAGTTCAAGAGTATAAAATAGTCCAGTACAACCATTAAACATCATGTAATCACAAGGACTATGTTGACTAAATCTTAAATTATCTGTCATATTAAATGCCTGAGCAGCATCTGGCGGCTTATAGACTAATAACCAGTCTGGACAACTTGCTTTCCAATTCCGTTCAAATATTTTTCCTATTTGCTTAGAGATATTTTCACCTTCTTAAATGTTTTTAATATAGAACGGAATAGTGGTAAAGATTTAATCATCTTTTATATGGGAGCGACCCATAGTATCCGTTCTATGAATAATGCTGGTTCAATAACCTCCAACATTTAGGTATGAGAAATACCTATATCAATTTATTGGTATTCATATAAATATTTCTCAAAAATAAAAAGAGCGATCTCACAGCGAAATCACTCTTTTATAATGATTACTTTTCATTCATGATTAATTTAGTTTCCACAGGAATGACACGAAGATGATTTTTAACATAATCATATTTAGTATCTCTAGTATGGTTTCCATTAAGCCGCTTATACGCTACAAATATATCATCAAATTCACTCACCTCAAGTTCTGGAATTCCATCTAATAAAATATATTCCCGATATCTTTTATCAATTTCTGCGCCAAGAAGTTCTTTACTTCCGCACATAAGGGATTCAATTTGCCCTCTACGTTCTTTTTCATTATCTGATATTGCTTTAATAGAATCTGTTAATTCTTTTTGTATCTTTCGGGATTGCTCCCTGTCATTTAATCGATTTTCAGCAAATTGTTTAATTTCTTTTTGTGTCTCAGAAATAACACATCTCATCTCATCCATAAATATACTTAAATCTTCTTTTATTTGCTTATCATGTTCATTTGAGTCTTTTACATCTTTTTCGTGGTTCCTTTGTAGTATCGTGAGATTTTTAACAGTTTGTTTTAATAATTCGCTTTCTTCACGACGATTGCGCATCCATTTTGTTTCAATTCCAAGCTTATTGATTACCCATTCGAATATTGAAACGATTGCTTTAAG